>JANPNS010000376.1:0-2074 GCA_031427575.1 Gallionellaceae bacterium | reverse complement strand
TTCATTTCTAAATAAAACTTGATTGTGTCGGCTGCGCCTTCGTGTCATCTTTATTTGAGATACCTTAATGTCGCTAAAAACCAGCTATCGCTTTATCGCCCCGTTCTACGATATATTCTTACGACGCGCTACCCACAATGCTAGGCAACGCAGCCTGTCCCGTCTGCCGCGATCCGGCAAGGCGCAGGTGTTGCTCAGCGGTTCGGGTACCGGGCTGGATTTCCCTTTTTTGCCACCATGTCACGAGTACACTGCGCTTGATTTTACCGACGCGATGCTGGCGCGTTCAACACCAAGGGCGGGCAACTTGCACATGCAGTGGGTGCGCGGCGACAGCATGGCCTTGCCATTTGCTGCGGGCAGTTTTGATTATGTGGTGCTGCATTTGATCGTGGCGGTGGTGCCCCAGCCGCAGCGTTGTCTGGCGGAGGCGGCGCGCGTGCTCAAAGCGGGCGGGCGCATACTGGTGTTCGACAAATTCCTGCGGCGCGGGGAACGCGCCTGGTTGCGGCGCGGTCTGACTCCGCTGATTGGGCAATTGGCGACGCGCCTGGATGTGGTGTTTGAGGATGTGCTGGAAATGATGCCGGGGCTGCGGGTATTGTCTGACCAGCCTGCGCTGGCTCGCGGCTGGTTCCGCTTGATCGAATTGCAAAAGGAAGAAATGGATGTTTGAAACAATTAAAAAATGGTTAGCTGCGGGGCTGATGTTGCTGCTCGCCGCCTGTACCACGCCGTCCAAACCGCCCTTACAGGACATGGCGCAAACGCCGCTGGTGTCATCCCCTTTACCAGCGTTTGCGGTAAGCAAGTGGGAAATGTTGCCCGACTGGCAAACGCTCGACCTCGCCCCATCCAAACCGGCGTTTCTGCAAAGCTGCCGTGTGCTGAAAACCAAACCGCAATGGCAGAATGTATGTGCCCGGGCGGAAAGTTTGGCCGCCGACGACAATGCCGCACTGCGCGCATTTTATGAAGAATGGTTTACGCCCTATCAGGTGTTCAATGCGGACGGCAGCGAACAGGGCATGATTACCGGTTATTACGAGCCGTTGCTTAATGGTAGCCGCGTCAAGACGCTGCGCTTCCGTTATCCGCTGTATGCCGTGCCGGATGATTTGCTTACCATTGATCTGGGCGAGGCGTATCCGCTACTAAAGGATATGCGCCTGCGCGGCCGCCTGCAAGGCAAGCGCGTGGTGCCTTACCACAATCGCGCCGAGATCGATGCCGGAACCAGTGCCCTCAAGGGGCGTGAACTGTTCTGGGTGGAGAATGCAGTCGAGCTGTTCTTTCTGCAGATTCAGGGTTCGGGGCGTATTGAATTGGCGGATGGTTCGCAAGTGAAAGTGGGTTACGCCGAGCAGAACGGTTATCCCTATGTCTCCATCGGCCGGAAGCTGGTTGAGATGGGCGAACTCAAGCTGGAAGAAGCCTCGATGCAGGGCATCAAGCAATGGGCAGAGAATAATCCCGAAAAACTGACTCCGCTGCTGGAGCAGAATCCCAGCTATGTTTTCTTCCGCGAATTGCCGGAAGGCTTGTCCGCACCGTTGGGTGCGCTGGGTGTGCCGCTCACCAATGAGTACAGCCTGGCAATAGATCCGCGCACGATCCCCTTGGGCGCGCCGGTGTTTCTTGCCACCACCTATCCCAACGACAGCGCCCCACTCAACCGCTTGATGCTGGCACAGGATACCGGAGGCGCGATCAAGGGCGCGGTGCGTGCGGATTTTTTCTGGGGGTTTGGCGAATCTGCCGGAATACAGGCAGGTAAGATGAAGCAGCAGGGGCGGCTATGGGTGTTGTTTCCCAAGGGCGGAGAGCCGGTGCTGAACTGAAGGGCACCTCTAAAAATCCAACTTTCGTCGCCATACTGCGTTACTCACAAAAAATTACTCCTTACATATCACACATATGCTGCGTCGCAATTTTTCGCTCGCGCCTTGTCTGGCTTATAACCAGCCTGCGTGTGTTGTTGGGGCTTCAGCCCCTTACAACCACGGCGTGCCCCCTGCGGGTGAACTTGCACCGAGAGCATGCCCGGTCCACCCTTTGGTGGAGCTGCATGGCG
>JANPNS010000375.1:0-2192 GCA_031427575.1 Gallionellaceae bacterium | reverse complement strand
AATGGTTCTCCTGCTCACCCGCAAACGCAGGGAAAGATCGAACGATTCCATCGAACGTTAAAGATATGGCTTTCCAAGCAGCGCCCAGCACAAAATCTTCGCGAATTACAGATGCAACTCGATACCTTTCACACTATCTATAACGCGCAACGACCTCACAAGGCGCTAGGAATGCACACGCCCAAGAGTTGCTATGAAGCAACAGTGAAAGCGGAGCCGAAGACGGCAAAAAATAAAGAGCATTTTCGAATCCGCCATGATGTGGTGGACGAGTTTGGAAAAGTCACTTTGCGCAGGGCCGGCAAGTTTCACCATCTCGGGGTCGGCCGCGACAATGAATTCAAAAGGGTCTTGATCGTTGTCGACCACTACAGCGTCATAGTCGTGGAAGAGAAAACAGGAGAGATTCTCTCCAAACACGCTATTGAACCCAGTCGAAACTACTGGAGCAATACCTTGCTGGATAAGAGCGTAAAACAAACGCGCAAGCGACGGAAAAAGTGAAAACTATGTCTCGAGACATCACAGAGCGGAGGATGAGGGATTTGAACCCTCGGTAGGTTGCCCTACACACGCTTTCCAAGCGTGCGCACTCGGCCGCTATGCGAATCCTCCAGGGGGAGAACACTATCGGTCCCCTAACTATGATTAGCGCCAGATCCCTCGTGCGGCGCTATCGCGCTGAACTCCCCCAGGGCTGGAAGGCAGCAAGGGTAGGCGCGCTCTAGCGGGTGCACGAGGGGTCCTTTTCAACTTTTATTCGGTTCCTGGAGGGAGAGTGAGGTTATGTCACTAGCGCTCTATCGCAAATACCGACCATCACTTTTCAGCGAAGTTGTAGGTCAAGATCATGTGACGGTTCCACTTTCAAATGCTTTAGCCTCTGGACGCATTCATCACGCATATCTTTTCTCTGGGCCTCGTGGTTGCGGTAAAACTTCGAGTGCTCGAATTATGGCCCGTAGTTTGAATTGCGTTAAAGGTCCTACCCCAACTCCTTGCGGTGAATGTCAGTCATGCAAAGATTTAGTAGCCAATGGCCCGGGTTCACTTGATGTAATTGAATTGGATGCGGCAACCCATGGACTGGTTGACGATGCGCGAGATTTGCGCGACAAAGCTTTCTACGCGCCAGTGCACAGCCAATACAAGATTTACATTATAGATGAGGCGCATCAGCTTGGACCGGGCGCGGCAAATGCACTTCTTAAAGTTGTTGAAGAACCACCACCTCACGTAATTTTTATTTTTGCCACGACAGAACCTGAGAAATTGATTTCAACAATTCGCTCGCGCACTCACCACTACCCATTTCGACTTGTACCACCGGGAATCTTGTCTGCGCTTTTAGAAAAGATCTGCAACTCCGAAAATGTAAAGGTCGCCAAGGGAGTAATTCCGTTGGTCGTTCGGGCGAGTGGTGGATCGGTGCGCGATGCGCTCTCCGTGCTCGGTCAGTTGCTGGCTGGCGCAGATGATGACGGTGTCAGCTACGACATTGCTATCCAACTTTTGGGCTTTACGGACAGCGCGCTGCTCGATGATGCCATTGACGCGTTAGCCGCTTTGGATGCCGCGACGCTATTCAAAAGCGTTGACCGGGTTATCGAATCTGGCCATGACCCTCGTCGATTCGCCGCGGATTTACTTGAGAGATTGCGCGATTTAATGATTGTTGATGCCTTGCATGATGGTGGTGCCCAAGCAATTTTGCGCGAAGTATCGGATGATCAATTGGAAAGAATGCGAAATCAGGCACAACGTATTGGGACCGCTGGACTTTCTCGGGCGGCTGATATTGCTGCTGAGGGCCTCACGCAAATGCGTGGCGCAACTGCACCTCGACTCATGCTGGAGTTGATTTGCGGGCGCATGCTTTTGCCGATTGGCGACAAGACTGATCGTGGATTAATGGCGAGAGTTGAAAGACTTGAGCGTGCCGAAAATATGGTTCCGATGACTTTACAGACAGCGCCCGCAGTAACTGTTGCAACAGTCGAGCAACCTATTACGCCTCAGGAATTAATAAAGGAAGAAACTCCACCTACGCCGGCTAAGTCATCCCCTGTTGCTGCTCCTCATGCCGGCCCAATTGATGTAGCCGCGCTTCGCAGATTGTGGCCAGATATAATTGAAGATGTAAAGAAGCGTCGCCGTCTTACTTGGTCACTACTGAGTGCGAGTGCACAAAT
>JANPNS010000374.1:0-5821 GCA_031427575.1 Gallionellaceae bacterium | reverse complement strand
TGGGCGAGACTTCGGTGCCGTACATTTCTTCCAGATGACCCTGTATCTCGCGCACGGTCATGCCACGGGCGTAGAGCGAGAGTATCCCTTCGTCAGGCTCAGGACAGGCTTGTCGTCGAAGCCGGTCCAGCGGGTTTGGTGCTTGCCGATCAGTTGTGGCTCGAAGCTGCTGTGCCGGTCGCGCGGGATTTCTATCGGCAGTTCGCCGAACTCGCCCTTGAGCGTCTTGTGGCTGGTGCCATTGCGGGCGTTGCCAGCAGGGTTGGCCACCGCTTCATGTTTGCCATGCCCAAGGTGGGCTGCCATCTCGGCTTGCAGGGCGCGTTCTACCACGGCTTTGGTCAGTTGCTTGAGCAGGCCGTGCTCGCCTATCAGGTCTTCGGGTTTCTGGTAGCCAGCCAGCAGCTGGTCTATTAAGTCAGGCGAGGGTGCTTTCTTTGCTGCGGTCATGTTCACTTCCTTTCAAAGTTAGGCAGTTTCCTGCCAAATGACCGTTTACACAAAAGTTCTTACACCCTCGCCATAACTGGATTGGCAGTTGTATTTTTAACCGGAAGAAAAAAACCTCAATAAGTTTATTTGCGTTTTTCTTCCGGTTACTCACGCACTTCTTCGATACTCCCTCTGGAATCAGTACCACAATATCAGAAATTTCCCAATGCTGGCGTAACGCGCAATAACTTGTGAAGTTTGCAGAAATTGCAGGACATAAAATACCGGATGATCGCATGCATGTGGTTTTCCAGCTTCTTACTTGAATGCATTTTTCAGCCGGCGGCGGGCAACCACAGCACGACCTCAGTGCCTTGCCCCAGAACGCTGTCTATTTCTACGCAGCCTTGGTGGATGTCGATGATTTCCTTGACCAGCGACATGCCCAGCCCCGTGCCGGGAATGGCGCCGGAAGTATCGGCCCGGTAAAAGCGTTCGAAGACTCTGGCAACTTGCTCCGGGGTCATGCCAATGCCGTGGTCGCGCACCGAGATGCCCACTTCCGTGTTGCCATGTTTTGTGCGGGTAAGGGTGGCAAGTTCGATGGCGCCGCCGTCCGGCGAGTACTTATAGGCGTTGGAAATGACATTGAGCAGCATTTGGGATAGTTTGTTGGCATCCACCGCGACGGGTGGCAAGTCGCTGGCAAGTCGCAGAGTGATTTTTCGCGGATCACTCGGCGCGATGAACTGGCGCACGGTGCTATCGAGAATAGGCAGCAAATCCTGAACCTGTATATGAAAATCCTTGCCGGCCCGTGCCTCTATGCGGGCCAGGTCGAGCAATTCGTTCACCAGATGTACGAGGTTGGAAGACTGGCGATAGATAGTTTCCAGCAGGTCGCGTCGAGTTGTTTCGTCGTAATGGCGATTAAGCAAAAGCTCCGAAAAACCGTGGATGCTGGACATGGGTGTGCGCAACTCATGGGCTGCGGTGGACAGAAATTCGGTTTTCATGCGATCCACTTCGGTTTCATGGGTGATGTCGCGGAAATAGAGCACGCGTCCCAGAAATCTGCCTGCTTCCCCGTGAATATCGCGCACCGAGCGTTTGAGTATCGCGAGCCGGGGACGGATAAGGTGCAGGATGTCGGAGGTGTTGTCCTGCATCGAGCCTGCGGGCGTGTAAGTGTGAGTGGGGTCACATAGTGCTTGCAGTTTGCTGTCGAAGTCATGAGCATTCATGCCGCTGTCGCTGCCTTGACCAAATTCCACCATGCGCAGGAAAGCGGGATTGACATAGGTAAGTCGATTTTGCTCGGTGAAAGCAGCGAATCCGTCTGGACTCAGTTCGAAAATTGCGCGAAATTCACTGGAAAGACGCTCCAGCTCAGCACATGCCTGTTTCGGCTCGGAGATGTCCCGCACAGTGCCAAGGAAACCGATAAGGTTGCCGGCATCGCCTCTCATGGCAGTGAGCGAAAGGAGTGCGGGGAAACGGCTGCCATCCTTGCGGATATAGGTCCATTCACTTATATCAGTCACCCCGCGTGCCGCCTTGGTGACATATACACCGAACTCTGGCGCAATCGGCTCACCCAATTTGCGCGACAGGTATTCGGCCCGCTGTGCCGCTTCTTCCGGGTCGTGCAGAATGTGGGGCGTTTGCTTGCCCACCATCTCCGCCGCCGTGTAGCCGAACATCTGTTCCGCTGCACGGTTGAAGACGCGAATGATACCGCCGGGATCGGTTGAGATGATGGCGTAATTGGCGTTGTCGAGGATTGCGCTTTGCAGGGCAGTTGTTTCCTGCAGCAGTTGTTCTGCACGTTTGTGTTCGCTGATTATCTGGTGGTCGCGAAACAATTCCACTTCGCGCCGATGTAGTGCGTCACGGGTTTTTTCGGGCATTGTGATAATCCTTGATGCGCTTTCCATGTGCGCCAGTGCGGAGGGCGATGCTTTCCCGCGCCAGTTGCTCCAGAGTCGAGAAAGGCGCGGGTTTAACAAATATGCGGATATTTTCCGGCAAGCCACCGCGATCTGCGATTTCATTGTTGCCCAATGCGGTGACCACGATGATGTCCATATCGCGAAAATCGGGGTTGGTGCTCAGGGTTCGTATCATGCGGAAGCCATCAATGCCGGGCATGTTGAGATCGGCAATCAGAAGGTCAGGTTTCAATTCGCCGATGCGGATCAGCCCTTCGAAACCGCTGGTGGCGGTGGCCAGCGTCACCGGCAACCCCCAGCCAGCAATATGCAGGCGATAAAGTTTGAGCAGATCAGGATCGTCCTCAACTACCAGTATCCTGAATCCTCCAGCTTTGGTGGCTCCCTCAACCGCACGCTCGCGTTCCCTGAGAATCGCGTCAATCGAACTCTTGAGAATGCGCCTATGCCCCCCGGCAGTCTTCCATGCACGCAGCACACCGCTTTCCACCCATAATTGCGCGGTGCGCAGGGATACCCCAAGCAGCGAGGCGGCTTCCCGTGTGCTACAGAATTCCGGATGCTTGCTCGACATAATGATTTGCTGTTTTCAAAATAATTATCAATATCGCCATATTTATCATTGTAGTCAAGCAATGATGCTGTGTTGGCGTTTATTTTTACCATAAGTTTTTACATACGCTTGACAAAATGAATAAAATGATAATAATGAAAACCATGTAACGATGACAAGACAAATTCGCAGGATACCAGGATGGCTGCACGGATTTTAATTGTGGACGATCAGGCCGAGCTCAGACGGCTGGTACGGCTGACGCTGGAGTATGGGAACCATGAGTTGCATGAGGCTGACAATGGCGTACGTGCCCTGCAGCTTCTGGATACAGTGAAGCCGGAATTGGTCGTACTGGACGTGATGATGCCAGGCGACATAAATGGATGCCGGGTGTGCGACATGATCAAGCGCCAATCGGGATCAAATATCAAGGTTGTCATGCTCAGCGCCAAAGGGCAGCAGGTCGATTTGGAAAAAGGACAGCTGGCTGGCGCGGATGCTTACCTGGTCAAGCCCTTTAGCCCGCTTGAATTGGTTGCAACGGTGGAGAAGTTGTTGGCATAAATAATTAAAATCCTAAGCGAGACAAGGCGCGACACCCTTCGGGTGAGCAACGTCGTATCGCGACGGAGTTTGGATTTTTAGAGCTGCCCTAATGGATAAAAACGGTGGCACCTATACTTAGCAGAGATTGCTGCGTCTAAAAAATGATAAAAATGAAATCATGGCTGGATTTAAGTTCCTGACAAATGGGAGATTGTGATGAAAACACGTGAGATGAGTTTGGCGATCGGTCTTTGCATCGTGTCATTGATGTCTGCTACCGGTATGGCGGCAGGCAATTCAGATATAAAAGTAACGCTGGTGGCAAACAAGGTGGCGGTTGGACAGAACGGCAAGGAAACTTTTGCTGCGGCGCGGGAGGCCCGACCCGGCGAGGTGCTGGAATACCGCGCGGTTTACCGCAACCAAGGAAAACAGGCGGTACATAATGTATTGGCGGTGCTACCGGTTCCGGCTGACAGCTTGAGCTACATTCCGGCAAGCGCCAACCCGCAGCAGGTGTGGGCGAGCCTCGACGGACGAAAATTTGAAGTCGCACCCTTGATGCGAACGGTCACATTGCCTGACGGCAAGCGCGAATCCCGTCCGGTACCGGTTTCCGAATACCGTTACCTGCGCTGGGATCTGGGCGTATTGAAACCGGGTGCCCAGGCCGTGGTAACAGCGCGGATGCGCATGGCGCAGCTTGAACAAAGCGCGGGAGGTGTGAAATGAATCCGCGCCTTTTCTTCGCACCGCAAGCACGACCCGGTTGGGGGCAGCGTGAGTTGTTTCCGGTCTTTATGCTCGTGTTGTTCGCTCTGTGTTGGCATGCCGCTGCCTGGGCGGCGCCCGCTGCCGGCACTCAGATCGGCAACCAGGCCTCGGCAACCTATTCGGACAGCTCACTGACCACGCGAACCGTTACTTCCAATACTGTCACTACCGTAGTCCAGCAGGTGGCAAGCCTGACCCTGGCCGCCGATGGTGCCAGGACAGTGACACCGGGCGGGCAGGTCAGTTACCCCCATACGCTGACCAATACCGGCAACGGCACGGACAGTTTTGCGTTGAGCTCATCTGTCGCTGGTAGTTTCGCCTTCTCCAGCGTGACGTTTTATGCGGACACCAACGGTGACGGCGTAGCAGACAACGCAACACCGATCACCAGCACTGGGGCAATTGCTGCCGGTGCTTCGTTCCGCTTCGTGGCAGTGGGTAATGTGCCGGGTACCGCATCGGCGGGCACTACCAATACCTTGAGCATTGCTGCGGCCAGCACTTTCACTCCCGCCGTGACAACCTCCAATACCGACACGACCACAGTCACCAGTAATGCCGTGATCAGTGTGACCAAGGCGATTGACGTTGGCTCGGGCGCTGCAGGTGGGACACGTACATTTACGCTGTCCTATACCAACACCGGCAATTCCGCCGCGAGCGGTGTTGCGCTGGCTGATGTGATTCCTTCCGGGATGAGCTATGTGGCTGCCAGCGCACGCTGGAGCACAACCGGCAGCACGGTGTTGACCGATGCCAGCAACGCCGATGGCCAAGGCGGTATGGTTTACGATTTCGGCGTGACCGTACTTAACCGGGTAACGGCAGTGATTGCTTCGGTTGGGCCGGGCGTGACCGGCAACCTCACCTTTCAGGTCACTATTAACAGCGGTCTCGCGCCCGGTGCGAATGCGGCGACTGCCAATACTGCGACTTATACCTACAACGACGGCAGCGGCAATATCGGCCCGGTCAATACCAACACCGTGCAATTCACGATCAACCAGACCGGCGGCGTGACGCTGGCTGGCGCTACCGTGGCGAGTGCGCCCCAGGGCGGTACGGTGGTATTTTCCAACAGCCTGACCAACACCGGCAATGGCAGCGACAGCTTCGATATCACTGTGGGTACTGCTACCTTCCCGGCGGGCACCACCTTTGTACTCTATCAGCGCGATGGCGTGACACCGATGGTGGACACCAACGGCAATGGCACGCCGGATACCGGGCCAGTGGCGGCAGGTGCGAGCTATGCGGTAGTGCTGAAAGCAACACTGCCCGCTGGCGCAACTGGCGGGCCATATACCGTGCAGAAGAACGCCGCCTCCAATTTTAACCCCGGCAATAGCGCAATTGCGACCGATACGCTGAGCACCATCACGGCCAACACGGTAGACCTGACCGCCAACTCGGCGGGTGCAGGTGCGCCAGGGCTGGGTATTGGGCCGGAAGCTGTAGCGGTAGTGACTAACCAGACTAACCCTGGCAGTACCACGCGCTTCACGCTGTATGTGGCCAATACCAGCAGCCTGGCCGACACCTTCGACCTGCAGGCCAG
>JANPNS010000373.1:0-5317 GCA_031427575.1 Gallionellaceae bacterium | reverse complement strand
TCGTCTTCAACATGGGGAAGTAACCAAATATCATCAAGCATAGGTCCCGCTGGTTCGATGCATTTATACTATTTGCCACCCGATAACTACGACGTAAAAGTCGTCTGGAATGTAGGGCCAGATTCGTTTTATTTGACTAATGCGGTGAGTTCTCTGTCACTTCTGACGCTGAATGTTATTTAACAAGTGGAGGCCATATGATAATCAAGTTTATAGCTTCAGTAGTGTTTGCTAGCATACTGCTTTGTTGTAGATTTGCTTTTGCTGGAGAAGTTGAAGCGATGAGAGAGCCCGCCAATAAAGTCGAGACTGGGGAAAGCACTGCTACTGAAAAGCTCGATTCAACGGCAGGTGCCGATACTGGAAAGCTCGATTCAACGGCAGGTGCCGAGGGAACGCTTAGTCCATCAAAAACGCAAAGCAAGAAAGAAGATCCTAGTCGTTCTAAGCAGAAGTCTGCAAACATGGGAATTAACGCGAACGAATATAAACCATATCCAGATGGTACTGGTGAGTTAAAAGTAAAGTAATAGATCGTTTTGCGAGAAAATGGGGAACTAGAAACCAGGGTTGCACAATTTCATTGTTGAAATCGAACCGTGGTCAGCCCGCGTAGGGCGCAATCGTTATTGCGCCGAATGGAAACATGCGGTGCAAAAAACAATAAGGGACAGCCCACGTTTTCAAGTCTCAACCCTTGGTCTTCGTCAAAAACACTGTTACTTCCTCCCTGTCATGATAAAGCTGTTTCGCCATCATGCGGTAGTTGATACCTTCTTCATCCAGCCGTTTGCGGATGCCGCCCAATGCACTGTCCAGCGCGTCGACACGTTTTTTCATCGGCAGCTTCAGATTGAATATCGCGTGTTTGCACCATCCTGCTGCGAACCACGCGCCGATTAGCGTGGCGACTTTGGAGGGCTGTTCCACCATGTCGCATACCAGCCAATCCACCGCTTTGCGCGGCGCGTATTTGAAGCCGTCCTGCTTGAGATGTTGCACCAGCGGATGATGCGCCAGCACACCCTTCATCGGGCCGTTGTCCACTGCTGTCACGCGGATGCCGCGCTGGATCAGTTGCCACGTCCAGCCGCCGGGCGCCGCACCCAGATCCACTGCCTGCATGCCCGATCTCAACAAACGTGTTTGTTCGCTACGATCCATGAATACCTCGATGGCTTCGGCCAGCTTCATTGTGGAGCGGCTTGGCGCTTCGGCAGGCATGGATTGACGGGCTATGCCCATGATGGCAGCCGCGCCGTTGTGCGGGTCGCTGCTGCCAATCAGCGCGGAGGATTTATCGGGGAAGAAGATATGCAGGCGTGGAAAATTTTCCGTTCGGGCTGAGCCTGTCGAAGCCTTTCCTGAGCCGGTGGCAGTATCATAATCATGCCCTTCGACGGGCTCAGGGCGAACGGTATTTTGAGTGTTGTCTCGCAACTTGCCCAGTTCGCGCAACGCAGCCTCAAGCAACGGCTGAAAGCGGCGCGTAAAGGTAGCCAACAGCTTGCCTTCATTGGTGTCCGGTACTTCCAGCCACAGCGCGCCAAAGCTGCCGGGCAGGGTGGCGATAGCATTGAGTATCGGCGTGAGGCGGTCGCGCTCAGAAAGTGCTGCGATGTTGTGATGCAGGCGGATCAACTGGCGCGCGAAGATGAGTTCGCGATAGTTTAGTGACTGCTCGTTGAGCGCGACAATGACATAGCCGCTATCAGCGAGGACGGCAGGTTGCCTGGTGATGATGACAGGCTTTTGTTGCTTCGCCTGACGCAGCGCTTCCTGCGCGCAATCCTGTTCGAAGCCGGGGCGGCAATATAACAACCAGTCAGTGTGTGGAGAATTTTTCATGCACGCATTGTATGTGTGTTTCTTGCACCAAGCCAACGGTGGTAATATCCGCGCCTTGGTTTTTTGGCGGTGGGTATGGCAAAACGTTACGACTTGATTGTATTTGACTGGGACGGCACGGTGATGGATTCGACTGCGGTGATCGCGGGTTCGATTCAGGCTGCGTGCCGCGATTTGGGGCTGCTTGCGCCGAGCGATGCAGTGGCGAAGCACGTGATCGGATTGGGGCTGGATGAAGCCTTGCGTCATGCCGTACCGGATTTGCCCGAGCAACGGCGCGATGAATTGGTTGATCGCTACCGCCACCATTTTTTGTCACAGGAAAATGCCATGCCGTTGTTTGCGCAAGCACAGGCAACCATCGCCGAGCTGCATGCTGCCGGCTACTGGTTGGCTGTGGCGACTGGGAAGAGTAGAGCTGGATTAAAGCGGGCGATGCAAGCAAGCGACATGCAATTCTATTTTCACGCATCCCGAACCGCCGACGAAACTTTTTCCAAACCGCATCCGGCGATGCTGCTGGAAATTATGGGTGAGCTGGGCATCAGCGCGGGACGCGCACTGATGGTGGGCGATACCACGCATGACCTGCAAATGGCGCGCAACGCCGGGGTGGATGCGCTAGGCATGACGCACGGCGCACATCCGTCAGATCAATTACGCTCGTTGCAACCATTGGCGTTGTTGGATGATTTTGTGGCGTTGCGGGCGTGGTTTAAAGAGAACGCCTGATATACTTAATACAGAATTAATGGAGGAGTGATAATGTCTGAACAAGATAATAATTGGGAGCGCGGTGTGCTGGAGAAGCTCGCCATGTCAGCTATTCAGGAGCAACGCCGGGCGCGCCACTGGGGTATTTTTTTCAAGGTGCTGACGTTTGGTTATCTGTTCGTCGTGCTATTTCTGTTCATGGGCTGGATAGGGGGCAAGACGGAAGCAACATTGGGTGGCAAGCACACTGCACTGGTGGATATGTACGGTGTCATTGCGCCGGACAGCGCCGCCAGTGCCGAAAATGTCATGGGCAGCCTGCAAGACGCATTCAAGGACAAGAAAACACAAGGCGTCATTCTGCGCATCAACAGTCCCGGCGGCAGCCCGGTGCAATCGGGCAACATCAACGATGAAATTCGCCGCCTGCGTGCGTTATATCCCGCGATCCCGTTATACGTGGTGGTGGAAGATATTTGCGCTTCGGGCGGATATTACGTGGCGGCGGCGGCCGATAAAATTTTCGTGAACAAGGCCAGCTTGGTCGGTTCGATTGGTGTGCTGATGGATGGTTTCGGATTTACCGGTACGATGGACAAGCTCGGTGTCGAGCGGCGGCTGGTTACGGCAGGGGAGAACAAGGGTTTCATGGATCCGTTCTCGCCGGTTAATGCTGAGCAGCAGGAGTATGCCAAAAAAATGCTGGGTGAAATTCACCAGCAATTTATCGATGTGGTAAAGCAAGGCCGCGGCAATCGCCTGAAAGAATCGCCCGATACATTCAGTGGTCTGATCTGGACCGGGCAGCGCAGCATAGAGCTCGGACTGGCGGACGCGATGGGCAGCATGGAAAGCGTGGCGCGCGATGTAATCAAGGCCGAGGACATTATAGATTTCACTGCGCGTGAAGGCTTCGCCGAACGGTTGGCCAAACGCTTCGGTGCAGGCGTGGCGAGCAGTTTGGGTTTTTCCACGCAAATGGTCGGGGGGCTGCGCTAGGTTTAAGCTGCAATATGGTGCATCCATGCTGGGTGTTGCACAGTAAGAGTGCACTCCAGTCCATGACTCCCATACATTAAATTGATGGTTCAGCCTCTGGCTAAGAGTGCCCACCTCCGCTGCAATTTATATCCCGCCTCATTTCACGGGATTTTCTACTGGGTAAATTCCGTCTGGGTTGTACCGTGGCATAGCTTTTGCTTACCCTCTGTGAGCAGTAACGCAAATCAACTCACAGGGGGATCGCATGAAACAGCTCTACCAGAATCAATGCAGGACCATCCACACCAGCAAACACATCCGCGCACTCTCACTGGCCCTGTCAATCGGGCTGGCAATGATGCAGGTTGAAGCCCATGCCGCAGCCAACATAAAGGTGGGCGATGAAGGTTCGCTCAGCGTGGGGTTTGGCATGCGCAGCAGTTTCTCCACGGTAAGTAAAGCAGCCCCTGACGGTTCCAGCTCGAATAATTTCGCACTGAACAGCGCGCGCCTGTACGTCGGCGGCTCGCTCAATAAAAATATCAAAGGCATGTTCAACTCCGAAAAATCCGGTGCCGACGATACATTTCAAGTGATCGACGCCGCAGGGATATTTGAAATATCACCTGAATTGAGTATCTGGACCGGACGTTTTATCTCGCCGAGTGACCGTGCCAACATGGCCGGGCCCTATTACTCATTGGGCGGCGGCTATTGGGCAAGCATCGCATCACGTTATGGCGGGAACGGCGGAACCATAGGCCGTGATGAAGGCATTGCCGTCGTTGGTAGCGCGTTCGATGGCATGTTGGGCTATTCGGTGGGCGCTTTTGAGGGAGATAAACTGGGGATAGGTTCGGTAATAACCGCTACGACTCCACTGTTAGGAGACAGCCTGATGTATGCCACCCGGTTGCAATTTAACTTTTGGGATGCCGAACCTGGCTACTACGGTACCGGAAACTATCTCGGCGCGAAAGATATTTTAGCGGTGGCATTCGCGGGCAGGATGAAGACAGATGGTGCGACTACCTTAACAACCAAAGGTGATTACGTCTCTTACAGTGTCGATTTTCTGATGGAAAAGAAACTTGCGGCTGCGGGTGCAGCTTCGCTGGAAGCCGCTTATTACAACTACGACACCAGCGATGTCTTTTTGTCTGAGCAGGGTAAGGCCTTTTCCGTTGGGGTAGGCTACTTGATAGGAAAAATACAACCCTTCGTGCGCTATCAAAAATTCGATGCGGATACCAACATTACCAACAAGAGATCGGATATCGGCGCGCTCTATATCATAGATGGCTACAACGCCCAGGTCAGCGCTACGTATTCCAGCACGAAGACAACCGCGGCACCGAAAGTAAACGGGGCCGTGGTGGCGCTGCAATTGCAGTTTTGAGGAAAAACCGGCAGGCCGTAGCTGGCCTGATTCACTTCACTTAAGGAGAGATACATCATGAAGCGTCGCAATATTATCCAGGCACTTATTATCACCGCCTTCCTTGCCGTGTTTGGGGCGGGCACCAGCGCGTATGCTGCTGATACGATCAAGGTCGGCATCCTGCATTCGTTGTCCGGCACGATGGCCATATCAGAAACCGCACTGAAAGAAACCGCGTTGATGACCATCGCTGACATCAATGCCAAGGGCGGCGTGATGGGGAAAATGCTGGAGCCGGTGGTAGTTGATCCGGCTTCCAACTGGCCGTTGTTTGCAGAGAAGGCGCGGCAGTTGCTGACTCAGGACAAAGTGGCGGTAGTGTTTGGCTGCTGG
>JANPNS010000372.1:0-2048 GCA_031427575.1 Gallionellaceae bacterium | reverse complement strand
CATTGCGTTTGGACCTTGCCGCCCGGTGATGCCGATTATTCGGCACGATGGAAAGCGATCAAAATTGCATTTGCGAAGACGCTGCCAAAAACCGAACGTTTGTCGGCGGTTCGGGAACGCAAGGGTGAACGCGGCATTTGGCAAAGGCGTTTTTGGGAACACACAATCCGCGATGATCGTGACTATGCAGCGCATGTTGATTACGTGAATATCAATCCGCTCAAACATGGGCTGGTACAACGAGTGGGCGATTGGCCATATTCTTCGTTTCATCGTTTTGTGGCGGAGGGAATTTATCCGCATGATTGGGCGGGGGATGGGGTGACGTTGAATGTTGGTGAGCGGGGTGAATAGGGGTCCATGCGGTGGAAGTTGTGTGGTGGAAGACATCCGGCGGAAGGCGCTTCGCTTTTCCGCCCTACATGCGGCAACTCACTCCCCCGCCGTAGGACTCCACTTCCTCAACTCTCCTCGCCGCTTCAAATAATCTGGATACGCCGTTTCCACCACGCCCCAGAACGCTGCCGAATGGTTCATCTCAACAAGATGGGCAAGTTCATGTACCACTACGTAATCAATCAAACGCAGCGGCATTTTGATGAGCTGCCAGTTCAGGCGCACGGCGCCGCGTACCGTGCAACTACCCCATTGCGTGCGGGCGGAAGAAAGTTTTACGGTGCGTGGCGCGACATTCATCAACAGCGCATAGTGCGCCACTCGCTCTTTAAACAAATGTTCCGCTTGGCGTTGATACCACTGAGTGACAGCCAGCTCGACCACTGCTTCATTGGTGTTATCCGTGACATGAACGAAAAGCTGCCTGCCGTGCAATTGAGGCGGCGAGGAAAACAGGCTGGCGACCACACGCAGGGTAAGCGTAGCGTCAACAAAAGCGATGTCCTGCCCATCCAGCCACAGCGGTGGTACGGTTTTATTGGCTTGCCAATTCTCCAGCTTTTCCACCACCCAGTGCGCCTTGTCCTGCAATACGCTGTGCAACCATTTTTCCGAAGCGCGCAGTGGCACGTTTACCGTGAGTCCATTATCGTCGATACGCAGGCCTATACTACGGCGGCGGTTGGTTCGTTTGAGCGTGTAACTAACTGACGTACCGACCAGACTCACCGTGCGTTGCTCAACGGCAGACGGTGATGTAACCAGGCGGCGCAGTTTTTTCAACATTATTATGGCAACTTTGTAATTTCGGTTTCGATCCACTCTTCCACGCGCTGAGTGATTTCCTCGGCTTTGAGTCCTTGTGGATCAATGGGCTGGCCGATGCTCATGGTGATCAAACCGGGAAATTTGAGGAAGGATTTTTTGCCCCACAGCTTGCCGGCGTTATGCGCCACCGGCACCACCTGCGCGGCGCTGGCAACCGCCAGATGTGCCCCGCCGCCCTTGTATTTGCCGCGCTGCCCATAGGGGATGCGCGTTCCTTCCGGGAAAATGACCACACAGAATCCTTGTGCCAAACGCTCTTTGCCTTGGCTTAGCAACTGCTTGATCGCTTCGCGCCCGTTGCTGCGACTGATAGCGACGGGGCTGGTCATGGCCAGACCCCAGCCGAAAAATGGCAGCCACAGTAATTCGCGCTTAAGCACCCATACTTGCGGCGGGAATACGGTTTGCAAGGCCATGGTTTCCCATGCCGACTGGTGCTTGCACAATACAATGCAAGGCTGTGCCGGAATGTTCTCTGCACCGCGCACTTCCATGCGTATGCCACACAACACACGCAACATCCATATCATGGTTAGCGCCCAGCCGGAGATGATGCGATAGCGGGTAATCGGGGGAAAAGGAAAAGTTAATATCGCAATCACCGCATACAGCGGCGTGATGACTATTTGAAACAACAGGAAAACTAGCGAGCGAATAAATATCATATCAAGCTAAAAAATTTCGGTTCATCGGACAATTGCGTGGGTAAAAGATAATCTATCGTCTCTAACTTTGTTGGGAGACGAGCGATGGAAAGCAAAGAACTGTACCGGCACCTGCTGGGCATAAACGAACCGTGGACGGTAGAGCGTGTTGATCTGGAC
>JANPNS010000371.1:0-1931 GCA_031427575.1 Gallionellaceae bacterium | reverse complement strand
TTCGATGCTTACCCAAGCATGGCGCTGGCCGAGATGAACAAGCTGCGCGACGAGGCGATCGGCAGATTCGGCTTGCTGGATGCGCGCATCGTGCATCGTGTGGGCAGCGTCACCGCGGGTGAGCAGATTGTATTTATTGCCACCGGCGCCGAGCATCGCGCGCCCGCGCTGCAAGCTTGTCACTGGCTGATCGACGAGTTGAAACAGCGCGTGCCGATCTGGAAGAAAGAAGTGACCCCGCAAGGTGAGACGCGGGTGACGTCACATCCATGACCCCGCCTGTATTCTCCCTGGTCGGACATTCCGGCGCCGGCAAGACCACGCTGATCGAAAAGCTGTTGCACGAGCTGACCGGCAGGGGATTGCGCGTCGCCACCATCAAGCACGCGCATCACAAAGTGGTGCTGGATACGCCCGGCAAGGACAGTTGGCGTTACAAGCAGGCGGGCGCCGCGATCAGCATGCTGGTGACGACCGACGAATTGCAGTTGGTCGCCGATGCGGTCGAGCGGCGCGATCCGCAGCAACTGGCAAAGCGTTTCCTGGGCGAGGCCGATCTGGTGTTGGCCGAAGGTTTCTCCCACGCAGCCGGAGCAAAGATCGAGGTGCTGCGCCGCGAGTGCTCCGCCGTGCCACGTTGTTGTATCGAGGATGGGTTGATAGCGCTGGTGACGGATGTGGATGAGGTGCATCCGCAATTGCCGCATTTCGCGCTCGACGGTATCAGCGCGATCGTACTGTTCATGCTGGAACGTACGCCAAAGTGATTGCCGATTGCACGGCGATCATACTGGCGGGCGGTGATTCGCGCCGCATGGGACAAGACAAGGCCATGCTGGAATTTTCCGGTCAACCTTTGATCCATGCTGTGATTGACACCATGCAGCGGCTTTTTCCCGTCACCATTCTCAGTGTGCGACAGTTGCGCCCGGAAATTAATCTGCCACAAGTTTGCGATTTGCAGGCAGATGGCGGCCCTTTGACCGGCCTGGCCAGTGCGTTGGCGCAAATCACCACGCCATGGGCTTTCGTGGCCGGCTGCGATATGCCTTTCGTATCACCGGCACTGGTCGAACAGTTGGCGGCGCATCGCGAAAAATATCAGGCGGTCGTGCCGGTGGCGGATGGCCGTTTGCAACCGCTGGCCGCGTTTTATTCGAGCGATTGTGTCGCGATCATGCGTGCCAGCCTCGCTCAGGGCGACAAGAGCCTGCTCGGCGCGTTAAAGCAGTTGCATGTGTGTTATGTGGATGAGGGTGAGTTGCAGCGCACCGACCCGCAACTGCGCAGCTTCTTCGATCTGGACACGCCTCAGGATGTGGCGCGCGCAGCGAAAATCAGGGGGAGTTAGATGGAATATTTGTCCGTAGCCGACGCGCAAAGGCACATCCTTGTGTCTGCAGCCGTGCTTGGCGCAGAGCCGGTGAAAATCGAGCAATCCTTGGGACGCGTATTGGCCGAGGACGTGCGCGCCAATCGTGATCTCCCGCCATACGATGTGTCGGCGATGGACGGTTATGCTGTGCGCAGTTCGGATCTGGCGGATATTCCGGAGATGCTGGAAATTATCGAGGACATCAAGGCGGGCGACATGCCGAGCAAGACTGTTCAGGCCGGCCAGTGCGCGCGCATCATGACCGGCGCGCCGGTACCTGAAGGTGCCGATGCGGTGATCCGGGTCGAGGATACGCAGGTTGTTTCTGACAGCTGCATACAAATCAATGTAGCGGTAAAGCCCGGCAACGACATTCGTTTGCAAGGCGAGGGCATGCGCAACGGCGACGTGGTGCTGACGACGGGCACCGAAATCACACCGGGTGCGATCGGCGTGCTGGCGACGGTGAAATGCGCGCAGGTGCAGGTGGTTCGCCATCCGCGTGTGGCGATCCTGTCCACCGGCAACGAGCTGGAAGACATGGACGAACCGGTCG
>JANPNS010000370.1:0-3795 GCA_031427575.1 Gallionellaceae bacterium | reverse complement strand
CCTGAGCTCAGTCGAAGGGTCAAAATAGATGGGTTGCGCGGACTTTATTTCGCGCCTTGCCTGGCTTTGGATTTTGAATTTTTAGAGGTGCCCTCCACGTTGTTTTCCCGGCTTTATCCGCCGCCTATCAGAAAATTTTTGCATCCCCTCTTGAAATCGCCCCCAATCGCCCTTATCATTAGCACTCGTTAATGGCGAGTGCTAACTGGTGGCGCTGTCTTTAGCTTAACTATTTGTATTAGGAGAGAGAAACATGAAAGTTCGCCCTTTGCATGACCGTGTTGTTGTGAGACGACTGGAAGAAGAACGCAAGACCGCATCCGGAATTGTGATCCCTGATGCGGCTACCGAGAAGCCCGATCAAGGCGAAATAATTGCTGTGGGTAAAGGCAAAATGAGTGATGACGGTAAGTTGCATCCGATGAATGTGAAAGTCGGCGACAAGGTGTTGTTTGGCAAATATGCGGGTCAGACCTTCAAGATGGATGGTCAGGAATATATGACCATGCGCGAAGATGACATCATTGGCGTGGTCGAAAAGTAATTCCAATTCCAGTTTGAAAGTGACACAAGGCGGCGACAAGCGAGTGACGGTGCGTGGTTGTTGCCGATTCATCGGCTTTACAACCACGGCCTACCCCCTGCGGGTGCAGACAGTACAAGGTAGTACGGCTAGGAGCGAGCGCGAAAGCCAGCACAGTAGCACTGATAAAATGGAGTTGGAATAAGCATTTAACGAATTTTAGGAGAAAAAACATGGCTGCAAAAGAAGTGAAATTTCATGACGCCGCACGTAGCAAGATGGTGAACGGTGTCAATATCCTGGCCGATGCGGTTAAGGTTACGCTGGGTCCCAAGGGTCGCAACGTAGTGCTGGACCGTTCTTACGGCGCACCAACCATCACCAAGGACGGCGTGTCTGTGGCCAAGGAAATCGAATTGAAGGACAAGTTCGAAAACATGGGCGCGCAAATGGTCAAGGAAGTGGCTTCCAAGACCTCTGACGTGGCCGGCGACGGCACCACAACGGCGACCGTACTGGCGCAGTCTATTGTGCAGGAAGGCATGAAATTTGTAGCCGCCGGCATGAACCCGATGGATCTTAAACGCGGTATCGACAAAGCGGTAATCGCCGTCGTGGCCGAGCTGAAGAAAATCTCCAAGCCCTGCACCACCAGCAAGGAAATTGCCCAGGTGGGCAGCATTTCCGCCAACTCCGATACCGTTATCGGCGAGAAAATTGCCGCAGCGATGGAAAAAGTTGGCAAGGAAGGTGTGATTACTGTGGAAGATGGTACCAGCCTGCAAGATGAGCTGGACATCGTGGAAGGGATGCAATTTGATCGCGGCTACTTGTCGCCTTACTTCATCAGCAATCAGGACAGGCAAATCGCAGCGATGGAAAACCCTTTCATCCTGTTGCATGACAAAAAAGTCTCCAACATCCGTGATCTGTTGCCGCTGCTGGAGCAGGTTGCCAAGGCTGGCCGCCCGCTGTTGATTATTGCCGAAGATGTGGATGGCGAAGCGCTGGCCACACTGGTGGTGAACAATATCCGTGGGATTTTGAAAACAGTGGCGGTCAAGGCTCCGGGCTTTGGCGATCGGCGCAAGGCCATGCTGGAGGACATTGCCATTCTGACTGGTGGTACGGTGATTGCCGAAGAAGTCGGCTTGTCTCTGGAAAAAGCTACCTTGGCTGAATTGGGTCAAGCCAAGCGCATCGAAGTAGGCAAAGAAAACACCATCATCATTGATGGCGCAGGCAAAGCAGATGCGATTAAAGGCCGCATTACTCAAATCAACAAACAAGCTGAAGAAGCCACCAGCGACTACGACAAGGAAAAACTGCAAGAGCGCAAAGCCAAATTGGCCGGTGGCGTGGCAGTCATTAAAGTCGGCGCCTCGACCGAAGTTGAGATGAAAGAGAAAAAAGCCCGTGTTGAAGATGCGCTGCACGCTACCCGTGCGGCTGTGGAAGAAGGCATCGTTCCTGGCGGCGGCGTGGCATTGTTGCGCGCCAAAGTGGTAGTGGCTGGACTCAAAGGTGACAACCATGACCAGGACGCCGGCATCACCATCGTGTTACGCGCCTTGGAATCCCCGCTGCGCGCCATTGTTTTCAACGCCGGTGACGAGCCTTCGGTGGTGGTTAACAAGGTGATGGAAGGCAAGGGCAGCTTCGGTTACAACGCGGCCACCGGCGAGTATGGTGACATGCTGGCCATGGGCGTGGTTGACCCGACCAAGGTTACCCGCGTGGCGTTGCAAAACGCCGCCTCTATTGCCGGATTGATGCTGACCACCGCATGCATGGTGGCTGAGGCACCAGAAGACAAACCTGCTGGCGGCATGGGTGGCGGTGATATGGGCGGTATGGGTGGCATGATGTAATTGTCGTTCCCATGTGCCTTAACGTGAAACTCGCGCAGCGATCGTTCGCCCGGCTTCGCCCCCCTCGCTCCGCTCTCCCCGCTTGCGGGAGAGGATTGAGGAGAGGGAAACGGGCATGGCGAGTTTCATTATCAGGGGTGGCTCTCGCCATGCCCGTTAGTATCAGACAAACCCCGCTCTGCGGGGTTTGTTTTGTGGCATTCCGGCTTTGCAATGATTCCGATTGTCGTTATAATGCGCGCCTTCGCGTGGGCTCGGTAGCTCAGTTGGTAGAGCAGTGGATTGAAGATCCTCGTGTCGGTGGTTCGATTCCGCCCCGAGCCACCAAATACAAAAAGCCAAGCCTAAGCTTGGCTTTTTTATTTCAGACAACCCCAGATTCGCGGCATTGCGGGACAATTCATTCGTCACCTTGGCTGGCGTTGAAGTGGGCTAGCCTCTATAATCCTCTCAATACAACTTAACGCTAATTTTGATCCATGCAGTTATTCACCTTAGGCATTAACCATCAGACCGCGCCGCTTGCCGTGCGCGAGCAAATTGCCTTCAATCCGGAGGCGATGGAGTCGGCCTTACACAATCTGATTGCGCAAGGTGCGGCCAAGGAAGCGACCATACTCTCCACCTGCAATCGCACCGAGGTGTATTGCAGCACACATGAGCCGGAGCGGATAGTTAATTGGCTGGCCAATTACCACAAGATGGAGTCCAGCCAGATCGAGCCTTACCTCTACACTCTGTCGCACAATGAAGCAGTCAAGCACGCCTTCCGCGTCGCCAGTGGGCTGGACTCCATGGTACTGGGCGAGCCGCAGATTCTGGGGCAAATGAAAGAGGCGGTGCGTTATGCGGAGCAGGCCGGCACCCTGGGATTTTTGCTGCACAAGCTGTTTCAGCGCACTTTTTCAGTAGCCAAGAGTGTGCGCACGCAAACCGAGATTGGTGCCAATCTTGTTTCAATGGCCGCTGCCGCAGTCAGGCTGGCTGAGCGCATTTTCCCCAGCATTGCCGAACAGCGCGTGCTGTTCATCGGCGCGGGTGAAATGATAGAACTGAACGCGGTACATTTTGCTGCCAGATCACCCAAGCACATCACCGTTGCCAACCGCACGCTGGAACGCGCCCAAGTATTAGCGCGGCGCATTAACGGCCATGCCATTACCCTCAATGAACTTCCCGACCAGCTGGCGCAGCATGACATCATCGTGACCTGCACCGCCAGCCCGCTGCCGATACTGGGCAAGGGTATGGTCGAGCGTGCGCTCAAAGCGCGCAAACACCGGCCATTGTTCATTGTTGACCTGGCTGTGCCACGCGACGTCGAGGCGGAAGTGGCGGAACTGAATGATGTGTTTCTATATACCGTGGACGATTTGGCCGAGGTCGTGAAAGATGGTCAGG
>JANPNS010000369.1:0-3570 GCA_031427575.1 Gallionellaceae bacterium | reverse complement strand
GGCAGCATCACGCCGTCGATCCGCAGCGACATCTTCAAATCCACCGAGTCAAATTTTTGGATCGACAAAAAAACGACTCAGCGCAGTCCAGCCTTCTTCCGTATGACCTCCACTGGCGATTGCACCCAACAAAACTGCTTGTCCGAGCAATGATGATTCCAGATGGGCCGGGAGCAGCTTTAACTTAGGTGAAACTTCACCCATGGGTTTTAACCGCTTATCCTTGTCGGCTTTTGCCTTATCTAAATAGGACACTAAGTCTTCATCTGCATCCACATAACCTCTGGATTTCATTTGTGTCACTTCTAACCGGGCTTGATCTTTAAGCACATCAGGAACGGGGTGTTGATCCAATGGCAAGATAGATATACCGGTTGAAATAGCTGGTTCTGTCGGGTCTCCTTGCGCGGCATTAGTCGTATGAAACGGTATGCTGACAGCGAAGATACTAAATGCTGTTGTCAGGACGATTTTTGTTGTAAGGCTACGTATATTTCTCATAAATATTGCTCCTTTCGTTGTTTTCGGTTGGGCGCCACTTTACCAATGAGTTGGGTTGCAAGCTGTAGCGCTTGTATTCCCCAGCAAGTATGTACCAGTGCTAGAAGTCCAGCGCCAATGCTTTCCATAAACATACCATCCTCCGCTATACCCTTCATTCCAATGGACTGCGGCGGCCCGCCATGTGTTTTGCCACGAACCGGCAGTGCAGCCATTCCCTACGTTGTTTTGACAGTGTTGGTAGACGCCGCTTCTATAATGATATGAATTTGTCCATAACCATTCAGAGTTCCATGCGTGCCACGAGATCGATTCATTGTTTATACAGTTTGCGCGGCTGAACCAGGTTAGATCGGCGTTCGCGATGGTGGGGGCGATCATCCCTGATAAAGATGCACATAGGATAATCGCCACGCGAAGATGTATCCATAGATTTTTTGCTGACGCTGACTTAGAGCTTTTCATTTCTTCTCCAATTTAAATTTTGCCCATATACTCTATAGGCAACCAAAAAAACCAGTTGCCAAAGTAGTGTGGTCGCTCCAAGAGTCCTGAACAAGTTATCAAATGACTAGTAGCCAAATGGATAGGTATGCTCGATGAAATTACAGCCAACCGATCTTCAGCGCCTTTTGGATACATTTGCGCCGCGTCTTCGCCGATACCTTGATTCGAATTGCATCAAGGTGTTTCTCTACAGTTTTGTAGGACTGAATTTCCAATCTCTGAGCAATTTCCTTGTAACCCAACCCTTAGGAGAATAGTACGAGTACTTGTTGTTGGCGGGCAGTGAGAGTGGAAATCTGTGAGGCGGAAACTACCGGAATGTTTATGTCATCACTTTCAAGTTGGTTATTTTGGAGAAAATTTCTTATCTTTGTGGCCAATAAATTGGCCAGAGCTAATTTGTCGCCTAGTGTTTCTTCATGGCAGGTGGAAATATCCAAACATGCAACAGGTTTTCCATCGGTTACGATAATGGGTATAGCAACACAATACCAATCAGCGAAGATTTTGCAAAAATGTTGCTGACCGCGTATGACGACCGGTTCGGCATGGTGCAAAGCCAAGGAAACGGCGTTTGTTCCCAAACTTGCTTCGCTCAGGGATGCGCCGACGACAATTCCATGCGTTGCGGCTAATGCCAATACTTCTGGCTTTGAGGAAAGTGTGATGATTCTGCCCACACCATCCGTTAAAATAAAAAGTGCCTTCTGATCTTGAAGATGGCGAAAGGTATCAAAAAATAGAGAGTTTGCATTGCATGCCAAGCGGTGATGTTTTTCAAGAAATGGACTGAGTTTTTCTCCCTGAAGTACATCGCTGGCAATCGAAAGTTTACGCTCAATCCCTATATCTTCGCAGCGCTGATAGGAATCCTTAAGGCGAGGTTCTGAAATAAGACACGTCTCATCGGATTGCATAGATTGAACTGATGGATGATTCCACATACAACCCCCCGGTTTTTTGTGGCAAAAAAATCACTGGTACAACGTAGTTCAAGGACACAGAAATAATGTTTCACGGCTACACCAATATCTCGATTAGACTAACCGAACTTTGGAGGATAGCGCCAACTCATGAAAGTTAATACCTGTAAGAAATGACAGGTAAAGTGAGAACTGCACGGCATTTACTCCATCTGGCACGAATCCAGAGCTTCTGCGCCGCCGAATTGCGGCAGACTGTTGGGCACACCGGAAAAATATACTGGACGGTAGTCAAGAACTGCATGGCAAAATGTCACTGGAATTCAGTTCTGTATCAATTCAAGATTGAACCCGCCCAATGAACCCCTTGAAAATTATTTTTGCCGGTACCCCGCACTTTGCCGCTGCTGCGTTGGAGGCGCTGTTGGCACAGCAGTTTGAGGTGGCAGCGGTGTTGACCCAGCCCGACCGGCCTGCCGGGCGCGGCATGCAGCTTCACCCCAGCCCGGTCAAGCAACTGGCACTGGCGCACGGCTTACCCGTACTGCAACCTGCTTCGTTAAAATCCAATGAGGTGCAGCAAGCGCTGGCTGACTATGCGGCTGAGGTGATGGTGGTCGCAGCTTATGGCTTGATATTGCCGCCAGCGTTGCTGCAACTGCCGCGTCATGGCTGCTTGAACATTCACGCTTCCTTGCTGCCGCGCTGGCGCGGGGCGGCGCCGATTCAGCGCGCCATCCTGGTGGGTGATGAAGAAACCGGCATTACCATCATGCAAATGGACGCGGGGCTGGATACGGGTGACATGTTGCTGAAAAAATCCTGCCCGATTACTGCGCAGGATAACGCGCAAACGCTGCACGACAAATTGGCGCAGCTGGGAGCGGCGGCTATAGTCGAGGCCTTGCACTTGCTGGAGCGGGGGCAGCTGACTGGTGTGCCGCAGGACGATGCCCAGGCGACCTATGCCGCCAAGCTGAGCAAGGCCGAAGCGCAAATAGACTGGACACAAAGTGCCGCGCAACTTGCGCGCGCAGTGCGTGCTTATAATCCTTTTCCGATTGCCTGCACCACTCACAATGCGACGCCAATAAAAATCTGGCAGGCCAGTGTGCGCGATGGGCTTAGCGGCGAGCCGGGTACCGTGCTGGCAGTGGAAAAAAACGGTATTGTCGTGGCGTGCGGACAGGGCGCGCTGTGTCTGGAAATATTGCAGCGCGCTAATGGCAGGGTTCTGCCTGCGGCGCAGTTCGTGCAGGGGTTTGCAGTGCATCCCGGCGACCGTTTCGGTTTGTCGGCCTGAAATGGACATCGTGCAGCAGGGCGCCAGCCAGGTTGTTTGCCAGGTATTGAGCGGACGCAATCTGAATCAGGTATTGAGCGCGGCGCTACAATCTGCGCCCGGACTGACGCCGCAACAGCGCGGCGCATTGCAGGATTTGAGTTATGGCACGCTGCGCTTCTACGGCCAGCTGGTGCGCGTGCTGGAGCAATTGCTGCACCAGCCCTTGCCGGATGAGCGCGTGCGCTGCCTGCTGCTGGTGGCGTTGTATCAACTGCAATATGGCAAGTCTGTTCCTTATGCGGTGGTAGATCATGCGGTGCGCGCCGCACAGAAAATCAATGCCAGAACCGGCGG
>JANPNS010000368.1:0-14157 GCA_031427575.1 Gallionellaceae bacterium | reverse complement strand
ATTTTTGCTTCCAGGATGACTTGCCGCTCAATCGAAATTTGCGAGGCCTTGAGGTAGGCCGCGACATTTTTAAGCTCGTCCGGCATCGCGCGTACGACAATTACTCCCGACATCGGGCTGATCACGACGCTGCGGCCTGGATCGTTTCCGACAATGGCAGTCAGCGACCTGCTTAATTCTTCCCAGAAATCCGAATTGGATGACATGCTGACCTTGCTGCTGTCTACCGCCCGCGTTCCGGTCGTGGGCGTGGATGAAGTTCCAGTGGAAGAGCCGGGCGCGCTATCCGATACCGACCCCGATGAAACGCGCAATGAAGAAGAACCCAAGCGCAGGCCGGTCAGGTAGCTGACCTGGAAAATCCGCGTTTGCATCGAGATCGGCTGGATATAAATGCGCGTGCCATCCACCTTGTATTCGTAGCCATACATTTCGCGCACCGCTTCCAGCGCTTCAAATACCGTGACATCTTTCAGGTTTATTGAGATGCTGCCGACTACATCCGGGTGAACCAGCATGCTGTAGCGCGTACCGGAGGCGACGGCCATGAATACCTGGCTGGCTGCGGTATTTTTTACCGTGATATCAAACCTTGCTTCCTGTTGCTTGCCGTCTACATTTGGCATATTCACCATGAGTGGTGGCAGCAAAGCGCTGTTCACCGCATCCTGTTTGCTCGGCGCAACGCTGTCCTGCGCGGCTGTGTCCATTGCTTGCCGAATCGCACCCGCCGTGGAATTTTTTGAGCTTGGCGTGGCGCAAGCGGTCAAACTGGCCAAGGCCAGCATCCCCAATGACTGCTTCCATAATATTCGCCTCATTTTTCTTCCTTAGGTACGGCGTCTTCAACCGCCTCGTTAGCTGACTTAACCTTTTCCTGTGTTTGTCCTGGTGACGCTGACGCTTTCATCTTTAACCACACTCCCGGAAACAACGCCAACTCCTTCCTGCCCCGCTCACCCTGCAATATCACACCGCTCTCGCTCACTTCAACCAGTCTGGCGCTGCCAACTTTCGCGCCTAACTCCACCATTTCCCCGTTAATAATGGCGGCACGGCGGTTAGGCGAAATAATAATCGAATGCAAACCGTTATTCACAGGGGAAGATGCTTTGGCTGCCGCAGCGCTGCCCAGCCCATCCGACACAGAATAATAAATTCCAGCAGGCGGCTGGGTGGGATCGGATAAGGCCTGCGCTAACGCCACGGAAGAGCCCATACCTAGCAGCAGCGGCAGCCAAGCCTTGCGGCAAACCATCACCACAGAGCATATCAGACAAGCAGCCATGTCTTATCCAGACTCAAAGTGTAAATGGTCAGCGTCAATTCTGTTACGGGGTACTGCACCACATTCATTTTCGCCATGCCCCAGAACATTTGCACCGGTAATTTTTCCAGAGCCGCAAGATATTGCAACAAATCCAGATAACTGCCACGCACGGTGATTTGCACACCATGCTTGAACACTTGCCTGTCCTGCTCCACGTCCGCCGCTGCGCGGGGGGCGTTCGCATCACCTTCCTCTTGCTCGATCAGCGGTGTCACCGCCAAGGTGTGCAGGCTGATCAAATGCAGGCGGCCATCTCTGTTAAGCACTTGCTCCAGCAGGCCAGCCATTTTTTCCGGTTGCACCAGGTGTTCGCGGCTGCTTTGCAGGTAGGCGTTGCCCTCCGCGATTTGTTGCCTTAACTGGCTTAAGCGTTGGCGATCCGGCAAAACCGCATCTCCTTTTTGGGCCTGGAGTATCGCTTCAATCTGCGCCTGTATCTCTTTCATTTTTTCCTGCTGTTGCACTACCTGGGCAGACAGCTTTTTTTGCTGTGCCAGCAAGGGATCAAGAAATAATGCATTGACCAACGCAACCAGCAAAAATGCGGCAGCGGCGAATATGAGCCCGCGCTCGCGCAATGCCAGATCATCTACCTTGGTACTGAATCGCTCCCAGTATTGCCTCATTTCACCGCCCCGACTGTTTCCACCGATTGCAGTGTGAACTCGACATAGCGCGCCTCTTTGCCAACTTCCGTTTTGGGTTGCTGCATTTGCAGAGATGCGAAAGATTTTCCGCGCATCACCTGTTCCCGGCTCAAGCGCCGAACAAAAGCCGGAACCAGCTCGGGGCGCAACACCGCGCCACTTATGCTTATCTGCGCCGCGTCACCGGTAATGTTGAATCCGGTCAGCCACAAGCCACTCACTGCTTGCCGCGAAAATGCGCGCATATATCCCGCATAACCAGTAGTATTGCCGATCGCACCACTTTTCAGGGTTTGCATGATTCTCTGTTGCATGGCCACTTGCGCTTCAGCCTGTTTCAATTCTTCCGCCAACAGCAGCCCGGACTTGGACGGCGAATACTCGGCGGTATAACGCACCAATTTGGCTTGGTCGGCCGCGTAACGCTTGGCCGTTTCGTCAGACTGCCTGGCCAGTTGCTGAACCTGGTATGCCGCATACCCGTAAAATAGCGCCGAACCCAGGGCAATCAAACCGAGCGCCTGCAACATCGCAATAACAGAAAAATATTTCTTCTGTTTCAGGAATACCGGGTTGAACAGATTGATTTGCTGGCTCACAAGGCTCGCCTTTCATTGCGCAAAGCCGCACCCAAAGTGGGCAGCGCATAGGCAAGATAGTCGCTATCCGCCAAATCAGGCGCAGCGCTGATGTCCATAAATTGCGCCAGATCCAGCCGCTCGACCGGCAAATCCAGGCTGTTGGCCAGCATTTTTATCAACCCGGATTGATGCGGTGCCGCAACCAATAATCGGCTCAGGGGGATATGATTAAAATGGCGGTCGAAATAATCCAGTGACCGCTGTACTTCAAGTTCTATGCGGTCAATTGCCTGCTGGCGCAAACCATCGTTTGCATCCTGCAACTGCCCCATCGTTATCTCGAAGCGGCGTGCCAAGTACAACTCCCCATTAAAGGTAAAGGTAAGTAAGCCGCCATTATCATCGAAAGCCAGCAATGCCAACCCGCGCCCGCTCACCTCATACAATTCGGCGATATTGCGCTGCGCCATTTCCGGAATATCGATCACATCCAGTTCAATCTTTGCGTTCTCAAACAGCGCAATGCATTTTTTTATTGTGTTATTGGAGGCTGCCACCGCATACAGTGATTGCGGGCGCTCGCTGGCGTTTTTGTTGGCAGGTATTTGCAGCACATCGACCGTGGCATCATCTACGTGGTAACTCAGCGTGTCCTTGATGCGCCAGCGGATGGCGGTTTTAAGCTCATCCACCGGAACATTGGGCGCATCCACCAGCAGCAACTGGTACTCGTCCGGGGCAAGCAAAGTAATGAAATGATAGCTGCCGACATGCGCCTCCTTGCGCAACTTCTCCAGCGTGGCTGATGTTACGGCAGTGGCGGGATAGAATGAACACATCGTTACCTGCGGCTTGTTGCCAGCCCGATGCACATGTATGAAAAAAATACCGCGGTCGCTCACACCGACAGCAAACCAGCCAGCATTGCGACTGGTTTGCTTAAATGGATTGAATAGGCGCCGTATTTGCATAACTAACGTGAAAGTAATTCAATAAGCTGTTGTTGTCAATTAATTTTTAACTTATTTTATGGCACTGGCAAGAATGGCGCGAGAAGTTGATGCGCTCACTTCATTTAATAATTTCAATCTCGTAGTAACTTGTTCATGAACAAGTCCTCGCTAACGCATTGCTGGTGCCTGTAGTTTTAGAGCATTTTTGACCCAAACGCATACCTAATATCCAGAAGATGAAAAGTAATTTTTGCATTCGCTTGGCCATTCCATTTTTGTTTCAAAATACCTAATTACCCACGTAGGGGCGCGATTCATCGCGCCCTGATCTATTCATGTATTGGAAGAAAGGCGTGATAAATCACGCCCCTACGAGATTGTGCTATAGGATAGGTAAATGGAAGAATGCGCATGCATAGTCGCCCCTGCTTGGCAGGCAGGGACACTACAGCACAATGTAAATATTTAAACCAAAAATGCTCTAGTTACGACATAACGCGCGGTGCGCATTAGTCTGCACTGAAACTATTTAACGCTTCTGCGTTTAATAGTTTTCACGCTGGTAAATAATATTGTTGCTGCCTTTGAACACACCAAAGGTGGCATGCGACACCGGATTCTGGTTGTATGCTGCCCCAGTCCATGCGCCCTGCAAATAGGTTTTACTGGCTGCAACCAAATCTACGGTCAGATTGGCGCTGCCAGTCGCAGTGGGCGTCGGATTCGGCTTGGTCAACTTGAGCGTGCCGCGCCCCGCAACAAAAGCGCCGCCTATGCTGATATGCGAACCAGCTGGCGTGTCTAAATTAACCGCAGTAATCCCCCCTTGGTAAGCGTCTAGCGTAAAGTTAGCGGGAGCCAAACTGGTACAGTTGTCGACATCATTGCGCACGAATGAAGTCCCATTCCAGTATTGTGTTTCGATTGGGATCGGTAAATTCAGCAACTCCGAGCCATGCGCATTGGAAAGTTTGAGACGCCCAAAGCGTACCATGCTGCTGCCGACCCGCACCTGGTCATTGCTGTCAGCGGGAACTGTCGTGTCTAAATCCAGATCGACAGCACGCAGCGTAACGCCATCGCTATCAACAGGCAAAATGCCCAGCCGGAATGATTCATACGGCCCGTCGGGAGTAGCTGCGCGGATCAGGCTAAGCCGGGCAGTAAAGGCTGCTTCACCACTTGCCCAAATGCCGCTGGAAGAAACCAGGGCCAGGCTGGGAGTCAGTGCCGATGCGGTTAGTGGCGCTACCGCATCGGCTAAATCGATTGCACCGAAGCCAAAATTGGCCGGCACAGCGCCATCCAGTTTGGCAAAACTGTTGGCAGTCGTATAGTTCAGCGTTGTGGCTGGCACCGCCAACCCATTGCGTGCAGTAAGCGTAAAGTTGGTTTGCATCTGCTCTCCGGCGTAGGTGAAAGTGGCCACAGGCGCGCAAGCCGACAAGACACGGTTGGTCAACGCGGGAAGAGTGACAATGAAGTGATCGGGATAAAACCGTCCGACATTGCCGCTGGTGCTGCCGGTGGTATTGCCCACACCGAGATAATCGCCATCTGCTACGCTGGGCGTCAGGGTGATGATACCGACCTCGCTCCAGTTAAAGGTTGTGCCGGTCGCCGCTCCGCCACTGAATACACCAAAGGCGGCAGAATTGGCAAGTGTGCCGCTGGCTCCGCCGCCGGGGGCAACCAGAGCATGGGTAAGGGTTACGCCTTCCGGCGAAGTTTCCTGGCCGTAATTGGGCGTTGCGCTACCGTTAAATTGGATAGCGGTAACGGTGGCACTGAAATTCTCACCCGCTTTGGCGAACAGGGCGCCGGTCGCATTTGATGCGCAGGCGGGTATGGAGTCTGGATTGACGGTGCAACGCCCAGCCAAAGTTGTCGCCTGAATGTTAGACAACACAAACCCATAAGGCTTGACCACAAAGGTATTGCTGCTACCCAGCATATTGGTAGATGAAGGTCCGCCGGATCCCAAAGGAATGTTGTAGCGCGCATGCAATGAAATGCTTCCTGCGTCCGGATAATTCAGGGTGAACAAGGCCTGCGAGTTCGCGCCAAAGCGCAGGCTGCGAGCGGTATAACTCACAACGCCGCTATTCGGGTTGCTGGCAATATTGGCAGTAACCGCATTGTTGGTCATCGCTACATTCTGCCCAGCGATGCAGGCAATGGGATTGTTACATTGCGAGGCCAGATCAATGGTCACATCCGTGCCGCTGGCAAACGCACCCACGCATGCGCCGGTGCTGGTATCAGTGCGTATCGCTTGCAAGCCGTAAGTGGCAGAAGCCACTCCCGCTGTTTGGGTGGCGATGCTGGCCGCTACAGGTGGCGCGCCACCGTCAGTAATGCGAAATCCCGATGCGGCAAAAGTGAGATTGGCGTCTTCCGCTACGGTTGCGGTGCCGGAGGCTTCCGTTATTGTGCCATTGGTCACATTGATGTTGACTATTTCCGCTACCGTATCTTTCAGACCCAACACCACATCGCCATTATCCGCTGCGACAAAAGTATACGTCGCTGCGCCATCATTAGCCGTGCCGTTGTCCAAGGTTCCCGACCCGGTCACGATAGACCAATCGCCCTTGCCGGTGCTGGTGGAAAGTGTGATGGTGCCGATATAAGAGGTCGCAATGGCATGTGTGACATCGTGTACAGCGATGGTAATGTCCTCGGCCTGGCAATTCACCGCGCTGCCACTGTGGGCAATGGCGAAATGATTAAAGCAAGTGGCTGAGGTATAGCCCAATGCGAATTCACCAAAGCCCTGAGCATTGGTAATGCCGGTTGCCTGTGTGCTGGTCGCAGTGCGCGTACCCGTGGTTGGCAATATCCAGGTGCCCGCATTTTTTTTGCGCACGATGAAATTGGTGCTGGTCGGATCAACCCCGCTATCCAGATCGCCCGGATTGACGAAGGTAAAAGTCGGGCTATAAGTGCTGACAACCAGGGTTGCGGGGGTGAGCGTCCAGCGGCGATTGATGCTGCAACTGCCGCCAATGCCCGAGGTACCGGCGGTGGTGTCGGCATGATCGCCGTCATCCGTGCGCACCGTCAGTGTGCCGGCAGTGGTTACCGAAGCAAATGTGCTAGTCACCGGCGCGTAATTCGTTGCGCCGCCAACCTCCCAGGTACAGGTGATCGGCGTACCTAGGGGTACCGTCTTTCTCAAATTGCCCAGCACATGGCCGCTGCTGCGCGCCACCGCACCGGCGGTATTGCAATTGGGAGTCATGATGAGGATATTGGTGCCGGTGGTGATGTTGCCGCTGCTCAAGTTAAGTACGCTGGAAACGGTAACGTTATTGTTGATGGTCAAGCCGGTGGCATTGTTCATCGTCATATTGTTGAAGGTGGTCGCTCCGGTGAGGCTCTGCGCGGCGGCGCCGTTGAAAGTGAACGTACTCGTATTCGCGGTGAAGGTTCCGCTGTTGCTGAAGTTGCCCGCCACCGAATGCGCGAATGTGCTCGCCGCGAAAGTAGTGCCGGCACCCACTGTGAAATTGCCGCCCACGGTGAGCGCCCCGGCGGCGGTTGTGGTAGCCGTTCCCGATATCGTGAAGTTGCCGTTCACGGCCATCGCCGCGGCCGGCAAGGTCTTCGCGCCGCTCCCGCTCAAGGTCAGGTGGTAATACGTGGACGCGGTCGGCAGCCTCACCGTTTGCGCCGCGCCGTTGTAGTTGACGGTATTTCCCACCGCGCTCGCGGTGAACCCCCCCAGCGTCCCACTGGTCATCGGTGCCGTCACATTGGCATAATTCAGAGTGGAGTTCGCAGCATTCACCCAAGTGGACGCGGCATTGTCGCCGTAGAGTAGCCCCGTCGAGATCGTTACGTTCGTGTTGTTGGTAAGCGTGATCCCGTCCCGAACCCGTATCGCGTCGGCTCCGCTGAAGGTAATGGGACTGGTGCCTCCAATCGCCTGGTTGTTTGTGCGAAAATCCATTCTTCCAGTACCGGTGGTAAAGGTTGTGCCATTGTGGGTAAGCCCGCCACGGAAGTTGATGTTTTCTCCAACCGCATTGTCCCAGACACCCCCGGCATTGATCGTCACCAGGCCATTGTAATTTTCATTTCCACCTGTATTCGTGTGGCTCAGTGTGCCTGAAACGTTGGTGGCACCATTGACGGCGAAGTTGGCACCGGGAACGAGGAGTGTTCCCCCCACGTTGACGGTGACTGCCCCGGCGGTGGCATTGTTGTTGACCGTGACGACGTGGGGGCTGGCAATAATGGCCGTGTCACCGGCACCAGGAGCATTGCCACCGCAGCCCGTCCAGGTAGCGTTAGTAGTCCAATTTCCTGTCGCATTGGACGTACAGGTCAGCGCCAGGCTGTCCTGGGCAAACACAGTCAAAAATCCAAAAATCAAAATCAATGGGGTCAGACTCGATTGATCAAGAACGGGCGGAACGTGTTTTTTAGAATTTAGAAAACCGTTCATTGTTCACCTCCTTCGATATCAGATGTGAATCCACTTGAAAGCCTGGAAAAAACCACGGCATTAGCCGCCGCCAGCGGAGACAGCAGAGATTGCACTCTGACTCCTGCCTGCTTGGCCAGTGCCGGGTTTTGTATCCACATCTGGATGAAAAATTCGCGCATTTGCTCAGACTGCGCCAAACGGCTAAGTATTAAATGTTCGGGGATGACTGTACGCATTGCAATAACGGATTCAGACATTGGGGTCTTCTCCACGTTTTATTTTCTCCAGTGCCACGATATCGAGTTGGTCCGGCGATGCGCGTAGCGCTTCATGCCTGACCTAGGGCGCAATGGTCACACTGATCTGCCGTTCCACACGATCCGGCGTTCCCATAGCGCCTTGCGAGGCGGTGGAGGTGAGTTGGTACACCGTGAGCGGAACACCGTCTTCACTATATGGGATGGAACTGCACACTACAACCACTTCAAAACCGGACAATGTGCCCGCCAAAGTTCCTGCCGCTATTGTTTGGGTGGTGGGGCCAGGCTGACAGCCAAGGGCAAAAGCCCCGCCAGAATTTCGCAACACTTGGTACGCGCCCCACTCAATTCCCGCTCGCGCCGCCTGATAGGCACGCGAACCCAACACGTCCAGCGCCGAGCTCTGCTGCTGTGCAGTAAAAAAGGTCATCATCACCGCGCCCAGTCCGCCCAGCACCACCAGCAGGAAAATTGCCGTGACCAGACTGAATCCCTTTTGAATTTTATGTTTCATGGCTCGTTGCTGACATGAGTAGCGTTGTAAAGTGTGACGCTCTCGCCGCTCTCGGTGATGGTCAGTTGCATATTCACCAGACCATTGCGATGCGCCACGACTAAACCAGTATAGAAAAAACTGCACCCGCCCACACCCACATCCAGACCGACATGGGTAGCCAGCGGCACACCGGGGTTTGCTGCCTGCAGGGTGGCAATCGTGGTTGGCTGGACAGCCGCATAGTTATACCCCCAGTATCGAGTCAGCCTGCCAGCCCCATTCGGCAGTGGCGCGCACTCATAGGTCACCGGTTTTGTTACAATTTGAAATCGGTTGGCAGGCGACGCGAACTGAAAAGGAGTGCCCGCAGGATTGATCGCTATGTTGTTGGTGGTCGCAGCACCTCCGGTATAAGCTCGACGGCTGGTGCCTGCCGTATAGGCGTCAGAGCCGGTGATGCCCAAGTTGTACACCACAATCTCATCCCCCGCCTGCATCTTGACCGCAGAGCCGAGCACATCAAATGTAGGATCAGCCGCAGCAAAATTCAGTGGATCACCAGGCGATCCGGTGCGATACCGCCCACCCCCGGTAGTCGGAATAAATTCCAGATAGGTATTGGCGCCGCTGGTTGCGACGCGCACACTATTCGGCAAGGCCAAGCGCAAATCGCGCGAAATACGGCGCAAAGCAGTGTCGGCAATGTCGGTCATCTCTGCACGCCGCGAGCTATCCACATAACCTTGTACCGGCGCCCGAATAAACATGGCGATCATTCCACCTATGATGCCGGTGATGACTATTACCATGATCATTTCGACCAGGGTGAAGCCCTCTGTCCCCCTTCCCCTGATCATGGCACCGACCTCGGCGAATAGCGGGTGCGGTAACCATCCAGCACCACCGATGTATTGTCGGGGCCGGAGACAGTAACCCTAATACGCAGCGCTTCTGTTCCAGGTATGGCAGCGCCCACCACTGGAATGCCAAGCTCAGCAACAGTTATTGCGGCAGAATAGCCGCTTGCCGCGGTCAAAATAACATTGCCGGTGATATCAGTGATGCCGCTGTTGCCAGCCGCATCACACCCTGGATTGGCTGCGGTATTGATCCCGCAGCCGTCATAGTCATTGACATTATCAAATGGGGATGTAGGCGAATAGCGCGTTTCGTCGCCGGGTTGAGGCACAAACACCAGGTCTCTCCCCAAAGCCTCAACGCGAACCGTGCATCCGCCCGCAATGACCGCTGGCGATGTTGCGCTAGCCGCAGTGGGATCGTCCGGATCGCAATAGGTAAACGGCATCAGCTCCACCTCTTCCAGTAACGATTCGGCAATAGCCAGTGCCTGCTTGCGTATCAACGTGTCTGCACTGTGGCCGGTTACCCTGTTCATCACTGTCAGTATCCCTGCCAGCGCAATGCTCATAATCACGATAAACATGATCAGCTCGATCAGGCTGATGCCACTTTCAGAGGACTGAGGACTGAGGACTGAGGACTGAGGGGGGTCGCGAGGTGGCCCAACTAACTGCTGGATTCGCGCTTCTGCGCCTGCCAGCAACTTGGGATTTTGCTTATAGGCCATGAGAAGGAACCTGCGGTTCTCCTCGATTTCCTGCAACAAACGAAAATTTTGCTCGGCTGTCAGCATTTTTGCGCCTGAATTTTCCGCAGCTCTTCGATATCGATCAAATCTTTACTGCGCCCCGTACCCGTTTTCATCGCGACCAAATGCTCGATCGAGGCAACGGGAATGCTGATCGTGCCGACCTCGACCATTAAGGCATCACGCCGCTGTTTTCCGTCCGCTGTCTTCTGCTTAATGCACATAGCCGGTTTCCCGCTCGACGGCTATGGAAGCGCCATAGTTATCTACCGTGATCGTTGTCAGTGCCGTCAAAATTCCGGACGTTGCGACGGTAGTATCGCTGCAAGCCACGCCTCCACCCACGCTACGTGGTCTGCCCAGGCAATCGAAGCTAATGTTGCCGGCGGGAAGGGGGATAGCCGAAAAGAATGCATTGTTGCTGATAATTTCATAAGGCGTCAGACCGGATGGGCTGGTCAAAGGCGGCGCTCCACAAGAATTGTCCGGCCCGGTGGTTACAGTCACTTTACCCGGAGTAACACCCACCGCAGAAAATGCAACGCAAACAAAACGGCGTTGCGCAATCGCAGTTTTTTGCGCGTGGCGCAGGGTAGAAATAATCTGGTCGTGAAAGCCACGGTTATCAAACACACTACGGTCAAAAAAACGGGGGGCGGCAACAGCCGCGAGTATGCCGAGAAGGATTATGATGGTAATGAGCTCGACCAGGGTGAAGCCTTGAACTCTCCGGCAAACTGTAGAGTGATTTCGAGAAACTAAAAGGGTAGGCGGATACATTTTCTGTCAGAGAAATCCTATAAATAAAAAGCGGGCGATTTTCAGGTCGACCGCTTTTTGGATTGCTGCCACTGCTTATTCCACCGGCAAATTAACAGGAGGTGCTGTCGGCTGGCACCGTTAAAACTGGAGAATCAGTTGCCAATACAGGCTCGGTATATTTTACAAAGCAAGTCAGCCCTTTAGTAGTACCCGCAACGCTATTAGGTATAAACGCGGTTGCTGTAGCCGATGTGACTGGAGAATTCGCGGTTGCTGCGGATCCAGCCGGGATAATAGTAAAGTCAGCAATTGTTATACCAGCTGCAGCGGCAAGCCCCGCATCGGCCCTGGGGTAACCCGAAGCAGCAACAGTCGCAAAAGTAATCGTGGCCCCCTCATAAGTAACACTCACTAGTGGGGAGGCGGCTACCAGAGTCTTGCCATGTGCCATCGCTGCCGTTGAAGCAAGGGATCCTTTGGCACCATTTAGCGTTCCAAATCGCGCATCTGCCGCCAAGGTGGCAAACTTCGGCAACGCAGTCGCCGCCAAAATGCCCAGAATCACGATCACCACGATTAGTTCGATCAGGGTAAAACCTTGTTGTTGTTTCATTGTATTTCTCCTTTTTACTGAGGCCGCAGCCTCGTTCGGTTTGAGAAAATCTCGCCTTCGCCTGATTCACCGTCTTGCCGCAGCCGTTTGGTCAACCAAGTAACCGCAATCTAAGGGAATTACCCAATAAATGCAATCTCCTCCTGTCCCCACCTGACGAACGGTAAGGTGATATTCAGCGGCCACCAACTAGCCTGACCCAGCCCCCTTTAGGGCACCTCTAAAAATTCAAAATCCTAAGCGAGACAAGGCGCGAGCAAAAAATTGCGACGCCGCATATATATGATATGTAAGGAGTAATTTTTTGTGAGTAACGTAGTATCGCGACGGAGTTTGGATTTTTAGAGGTGCCCTTTACTTCTCCCCAGTTCTTCCTGCCTTGCGCAAGTCCCCTCCCCCTCGCAGTGGGGGAGAGCGTAGCGAGGGGGCCTCAGGATGGGGGTGAAGTCACCACCTACAGCGCCTCGAATATTCCAGCCGCTCCCATGCCAGTCCCTATACACATGGTCACCATGCCGTATTTCTGTTTGCGCCTTCTCATACCATGCAGCAGCGTTGCCGTGCGGATTGCACCAGTTGCACCCAGCGGATGGCCGAGTGCAATTGCACCGCCCAGCGGATTTACTTTTGCCGGATCAAGGCCGACATCCTGAATCACCGCTAACGATTGCGCGGCAAAAGCTTCATTCAACTCTATCCAGTCCAGCGCATTTAGCGATAAACCCACTTGGCGCAACACCAGTGGAATCGCCTCTTTCGGGCCTATGCCCATGATCTCCGGCGGCACACCGGCCACAGCGAAGCCCAGGAATTTAGCTAGGGGCGTGAGGTTATAACGCTTCAGCGCCGCTTCGCTGCACAACAGCACCGCTCCTGCCCCATCGGACATTTGCGAACTGTTGCCCGCCGTGACCGAGCCTTTCAGTGCGAACACAGTCTTGAGTTTGGCCAGCGCTTCCAGCGAGGTATCGGCGCGCGGCCCTTCGTCCTGCCACACGGCCTTGGTTTGTTTGCTGACGGCACGGCTCATTAAATCGGGCGCGTAGCTGTGGATAGGATAGGGCGTAATCTCAGCCGTGAACTCGTCCTTGGCAATGGCCTGTAAAGCGCGTTGATGGCTCTGGTAGGCGAACGCATCCTGCGCCTCACGCGACACCTTCCAACGCTGCGCCACTTTCTCTGCGGTCATGCCCATACCAAAAGCAATGGCGATATTTTCATCGCGCGCAAAAATTGCCGGATTGATCGCTACCTTGTTGCCCATCATCGGCACCATGCTCATGCTTTCCACCCCGCCCGCCAGCATGACATCCGCCTCACCCAAGCGAATGCGATCCGCCGCCAGCGCCACAGCCTGCAAACCGGAGGAGCAAAAACGATTGATGGTCAAACCCGGCACCGTATTAGGCAACCCTGCCAGCAACAACGAAATACGCGCCACATTGGTACCCTGTTCCGCTTCCGGCATGGCACAGCCGATGATGACATCGCCTACGGAGGCTGGATCAAGCGAGGGACATTGCGCCAGCGCAGCTTTCAATACATGCGCCAGCAGATCATCTGGCCGCGTGGCGCGAAACATGCCGCGTGGCGCTTTTCCCACAGGGGTGCGGGTGGCGGCGACGACGTAGGCTTCCTGGACTTGTTTGCTCATGACTACCTCTCAATAATGGGCGAATGTGGTTCTTGGGGCGTATTGCCATACGTTTAGGGCGTATTGCCATATGCCCCTACGAATAAAGGATGCAACGAATCTTCCGTCCAGCGTTGCGGGTTGTTGACGACATATTCGACAATGCGATTGTAATCCTCATCGTTACGGATGACGTGCTCATAATAATTTCGCTGCCATACCGAGCCGGGAGTATTGCGAATTTCATTGATACGCCTGCTTGCGGCACCTTTGAAACCACGCACCATTGCGCCAACATTGCGCGATGGCGACGTAGGGGCGTATGGCAATACGCCCTTTGCGTATGGCAATACGCCCTTGTTGGGGGAATACGCCATTTTTTGTTCATCACGAGAAATGGGCGTATTGCCATACAAGGGCGTATTGCCATACGCCCCTACGATGTGGACGATGCCATGAAAATGATTCGGCATCACTACAAATTCACCATATTCGATTTCCGTTCGAATCTCCGCCGACTTCATCCATTCCGACGCCACTATTTCTCCATATACATTCAATCGCATAAGACCGTTCTCGATTTCACCAAATAAACATGCCTTGCCATAGGCGCAAACGGTCACAAAATACGCACCGGCCCGAGAATAATCATAACCCTTTAAACGAGTGCTACGGCGGTGACGCTCGTTTGATTGATTGGACATATTTTTGTCTTTCGTAGGGGCGTATGGCAATACGCCCTTTCGTATGGCAATACGCCCTTTCGTATGGCAATACGCCCTTTCGTATGGCAATACGCCCTTTCGTATGGCAATACGCCCTTTCGTATGGCAATACG
>JANPNS010000367.1:0-1977 GCA_031427575.1 Gallionellaceae bacterium | reverse complement strand
GAATTATTTTGTATTCCGGTTATTTTTTATCCGGATGGCACGATAGCACTTTTTCGCAGTGGTGTGGCGTGGACGGTCAGGGCAAAAACCGTTATGCTGCGCGCCTTTCCTGCATTTGTTCAAAATACGCGCCCGTAGCTCAGCTGGATAGAGTATTGGTTTCCGAAGCCAAGGGTCACAGGTTCGACTCCTGTCGGGCGCACCATTTTCAAACTGCCAGCCCTCCACTAACCCGTTCTATACCTGCCAAATCTCGCGCGGAAAACACATCTTCCAATCCTGCTTGCTGCAACAACGCGCGTACCTTGTTCGCTTGGTCATAGCCATGCTCCAATAACAGCCAACTCCCGGAATTGAGATATGCATTAGCCTGCACGATGATGTGGCGGATGTCTTCCAGTCCATCTGCACCGGAAGCCAGCGCAGCCCGCGGTTCATAGCGCAGATCGCCCTGCATCAGATGCGTGTCGCTGTCGGCCACATAAGGCGGATTTGAAACAATGAGATCGAAGCGTTCGTCGTGCAGTGCGGAAAACCAATCGCTGTGCATGAACCGCACGTTGTGAATATTCAGGTGTTTTGCGTTGTATTGCGCTACTTCCAGTGCGGCGTCTGAAGCATCTACCGCCACGGCATCCACACCCGGACGCGCATGCGCGATGCTTAGTGCGATTGCGCCGCTGCCCGTTCCCAAATCCAGCATCCGAAATGCGCCATTTTGCGGAATGCGCTGCAACGCTAGTTCGACCAACAATTCAGTTTCGGGACGGGGAATCAAGGTTGCGGAAGAAACTTTGAAAGTTAATCCGTAAAACTCGCGCTCGCCCAGAATGTACGCGATAGGCTCCCCGTTCAACCGACGCTCAAACAACGTTCTGTATCGGGTAAGTTGTGCGCCGTTAAGCGGCTGCTCGGGGTGAGAGAGCAACCAGGCGCGGTTCACCTGCAAGGCGTTTTGCAACAGGCATTGCACCTCGATGCGTGCGCTGGCCGATTCAAGGTTCAGCGTGCTTTCAAGCCGTTTGCTGTGGTGTTGCAGTATTGCCTTGATGCTATCCGAGGACATCTTCCGCCATCGCGGCAAGCAATTCCGCCTGATGCTCCGCCATCAGCGCACCGGTCAGCTCATTGATATCGCCGTCCATAATCGCATCCATCTTGTACAGCGTGAGGTTGATGCGGTGGTCTGTGACGCGCCCCTGCGGATAGTTGTAAGTACGGATGCGTTCGGAGCGGTCGCCGCTGCCGACCAGGCTTTTGCGCGCAGCGGCGGTCTTGGCATTTTGCTCGCGCACCTGTGCATCTTTGATACGGGCGGCGAGCACGCGCATCGCTTGCGCCTTGTTCTGATGTTGCGAGCGGCCATCCTGGCATTCCACCACCACACCGGTTGGCAAATGAGTAATGCGCACTGCCGAATCGGTCTTATTGATGTGTTGCCCACCCGCGCCGGACGCGCGAAACGTGTCTATGCGCAGATCAGCAGAGTTCAGCACCACATCGTTGACCTCGTCCACTTCCGGCATGATCGCCACGGTACAGGCCGAGGTGTGTACGCGTCCTTGCGTTTCTGTAGTCGGCACACGCTGCACACGATGTGCGCCGGATTCAAATTTCAGCACCGAGTATGCACCCTGTCCTACGATGCGCACGATGACTTCCTTGTAGCCGCCCATCTCGCCGGGGCTTTCCGAGATCACCTCAACTTGCCAGCGCTTGCGCTCGGCGAAACGTGTATACATGCGGAACAAATCCCCAGCGAATAATGCTGCTTCATCGCCGCCGGTACCGGCACGGATTTCCAGGAATACACTGCGCTCATCGTTGGGGTCTTTTGGCAATAATTGTTTTTGCAATTCACTGCCGAGTTGCGCCAGGCGCACTTCGCCCTGCTTGATCTCGGTCTCGGCAAATTCTTTCATGCCTGGTTCATGTAATTGGGCATCACTTGCCATTCCTCGCGCAGCGTCGATGTCA
>JANPNS010000366.1:0-1948 GCA_031427575.1 Gallionellaceae bacterium | reverse complement strand
GAATAAAAGTGCACTCTCTTGTTTCATCCGTCGACATAGTCTCATCTTTTTCGAGCGCATATCTGACGCGTGGACATCAATATTTTCGTGAGAACAAAGTCACGGCGCTAGATATCAGCCAAAACGGCGCCTTCATTACTGCACTTGTCGCAGGTACAAATAATAATCGCTATCACGTCAATATCCTGCTGCAAGCACAACCGGGAGGCCATGTGTTGGTCAACGGGGAATGCAGTTGCCCGGTGGGCTACAACTGCAAACATGTTGTTGCAACGCTGATCAAGGCTCAAGCGGAACCTCCACTTGAAGTTCCTGCGCCAGCTAATACAGCATTGCCGAATGCTACGGACTTGCCATATGAAATTTCCATCTGGCTAAACGAAGTGTCGCGCGCGGCCATGCCGGCACTAGGCCGCGATAACTTGCCAGTGAACGTGTTGCAGCGTTTACTGTACGTTTTAAAATTAAGTGATAGTAAGCCAGCGAGAGTGGAGGTGACATTTTTCACTGCCAGACTGCTCAAGGCCGGGGGGTTTGGCAAAAAAACGCTTCATAATTCCATAGCCAATATCTTTATCGGCGCGGCGCCACCCTATTTTACCGAACGGGATCAGGAAATCATCACTGCATTAAACCTGATGCGTGCAACAGGAGGCTATTTAGCTGGTGCGCAGGGTGCCCGGTGGATGACAGAAATGATCACCACTGGCAGGTGCTTCTGGGAAACGCCCGATTCCGAACCTCTGTCCTTAGGTGAAAAATGCATCACTCAGCCTGTTTGGACCATGGACACGCAGGGGAACCAGCGACTACATGTTGAAACCACACCACCGTCACAGGTGCTACCGTTTTCTCCCCCTTGGTATGTCAATGAAGTCGCATCGGTCTGCGGCGAATTGGATATCAGCCTGCCAGACGAAATTGCTTACGCTCTGGTTAGCGCACCAGCGATTCCATCAGCACTGGCTGGCCGTATCGGTAAGGAATTGACACAAACGCTGCCCGGTATAAATGTTCAGTTGCCGCAGGTGCTGAGAGAAAGAAAGGTAAGCGATCGGCATCCTGTTCCATGTTTACGCTTTTACACAGTAGCATTGAATCCGCCTCCTTATTTTGACTCTTTCCACTATAGAGATGATCATGACGATGAGCCGGATACACTCGACTTGGTTCGCCTTGAATTCGACTATGGCGGCGTGCGAATTGATGCTATGTCAACCGATGAGTCTATAGCACAGCGTAGTGGTGATGAATTGTTGCGCATCGATCGTGACGTCGCAGCCGAAGAAAGTTATTTCGACGAACTCGCCGACTTGGGATTTTTCTTTGTTGATTTATCGATTTTTTCCGAATTACATAAAAAACACAAAGGTTCGTTTATTCTGGGTGGGGATGACAAAGAGTGGATCAATTTTTGCCTTGCCAACCTCCCCGATCTGCGAGCCGCTGGCTGGCAGATCGAAATGGAACCAAGCTTCAACTTTCGTTTCGCCGAGATTGAAGACTGGACTGCCACCGTCAATGAAGACGGCGGTAACAATAACTGGTTCGACTTAGAGCTGGGGATTCAGATAGACGGACTACCCGTCAACTTGCTGCCCGTCCTGCTGGATTTAATTCGCCAGTTTCCAGAACAAATGAGCATGCAGGCGCTGGCGAAGCTTAGCGCTGAAAACATGCCGCTCATAGCACGCCTTGCTGATGGCCGCTTGGTGACGTTACCGATTTCCCGCATACAAAACATTCTGTCAGTACTGGTGGAGCTTTTCGATAAAGATGCAGTGCATAATTTGCAGCGAATCGAGTTGTCTGCGGTTCAGGCGGGGCGCCTGGCAGAACTGGAAAATGTTGCGGGTTTGCGCTGGCTGGGCGGCGAGCGCTGGTAGCCCATGTATGGGCCGGTAATGTGCCGGGCTTGCCGATGTGGATCCTGGTCTCGGGTCTGTTG
>JANPNS010000365.1:0-2999 GCA_031427575.1 Gallionellaceae bacterium | reverse complement strand
GCCGTAATCAAGCTGCTTCATCAATTTGGTCGGGGCATTGCGCAAATGCAGCGGCACCGGGCGCGAACTATCCTGAGACACGAAGGCGCGCGCGGCATTATACGCGACATAGCCCGCGTTCGACTTGGCCGCAACCGCCATGTACAGAACCGCTTGCGCCAATGCCAGCTCGCCTTCGGGCGAACCGAGACGCTCATAAGTTTGCGCCGCATCCATCGTCAATTGTATCGCGCGCGGGTCGGCCAGTCCGACATCCTCCCACGCCATGCGCACGATACGCCGCGCCAGATAACGCGGGTCGGCGCCGCCATCCAGCATGCGCACCAGCCAATACAGCGCGGCATCGGGGTTGGAACCGCGCACCGATTTATGCAGCGCCGAAATCTGATCATAGAATGCTTCGCCGCCTTTGTCGAAACGGCGCAGGTTTTGCGCCAGCGTGTTGTCGAGAAAAGCCGCATCAATTTTTTTCACGTCCGCTGTCGCTGCAGCTGTTTGTAATTGTTCCAGCACGTTGAGCAGGCGGCGCGCGTCGCCATCGGCAAAGCCGATGATGCGCTCGCGTGCCGCATTGTCAAATTCCAACTCTGGTAATGCCGCCTGTTGCGCGCGCTGGAACAAAGCGCCCAACTCTGCCGCGGACAATGGCTGCAAGACATACACCTGAGCGCGTGACAGCAACGCGCCGTTCACTTCGAACGAGGGATTCTCGGTGGTCGCGCCGATGAAGGTGACTAAACCCTGTTCCACGAAAGGCAGAAAAGCGTCCTGCTGCGATTTGTTGAAGCGATGCACTTCATCCACGAACAAGATCGTGTGGCGGCCGCTTTGCTGCAATGTATGTTGTGCTTGTGTGATCGCTTCCCGTATGTCTTTTACGCCGGACAACACTGCCGACAACGGCACAAACTCGGCATCGAAGGCGGAAGCCATCAGCCGCGCCAAAGTGGTTTTCCCAGTGCCCGGTGGCCCCCACAGAATCATCGAGTGCAGCTTGCCAGACTCGAATGCCATGCGCAGCGGACGGCCTGGCCCGAGCAAGTGAGATTGGCCGATTACTTCGTCGATGTGTTGTGGACGCAGGCGCTCGGCCAGCGGCGCGGCGGGAGAAGGCGTATCGAACAGGCTGTTAGCTGACATAAATACTGTAGGGCGCGATTTTTATCGTTTATTGTTCCCACGCTCTGCGTGGGAACAATGAAATCCCAGGGTCTGATGCAACAAAGTCAGGGAATCCACTACGCAGCAAGCTGCGTGTGGAGTTGACACAATCACGCCCCTACTCCAGCACGTCCGCACCTTTCGGCGGTACGAACTTAAACAACTGCGGTGACAGTTGCGGATTGCGCTGCATGTTGGTGAAGCGCAGCACGGTGGTGTGGCCGAAGGTGTCATACAACTCCATAACAACCAATTCCGATCGAGTATTAAACGCCATGCGGATTTTCTCGAAGCTGGTGTCCTGCGCTTTGGGCGTTGCCTCCAGCCAGTCCATGCCTTCCTTTTCTCCGCTATCCTTGAGCATAAAACCGCGTTCGATTTCGTTGCTGCCGGACAGTAGCGCCGCCGGGCTGCTGCCCAGCGCCGCGTCCATTTTTTTCACCGTGACCTGATTCAGCTCCACGTCATGCAGCCAGAATTTCTGGCCGTCGCCCACGATCAGTTGCTCATAGGGTTTCTGGTAGGCCCAGCGAAACTTGCCGGGACGCACAAACTGCATGGTGCCGGAAGCGTTCTGCAAACGCTTGCCACTCTTGTTCAACACTTCCTGCGTGAAATTGGCCTGCCCCGAGTGGGTGGAGGCGATAAAATTTTTTAGCTTATCAATGGCTCCGGCGTGGGCGATAAGAGGCAAGGCAAGCAATAAAAAAAATAAAAACTTCGGCATCGGGGATTCCTAAATACTTATTTGAGGCGAGGGCGCGATAAATCGCGCCCCTACGTTAGAATTATTCCTGCCGCGCAGGCGCAATCACTTCGCGATTGCCGTTGCTCTGCATCGGCGTGACCACGCCGGCGCGTTCCATCTGTTCCACCAGTCGCGCGGCGCGGTTGTAGCCGATGCGTAAATGACGCTGCACCAGCGAAATCGAGGCACGGCGCGATTTCACCACGATTTCTACCGCCTGGTCGTACAGTGCATCGCTTTCTGACCCTGCTGCACTGTCGATATCGCCACCTTCTTCCTGCTCTTCGAGCGAGGTCAGCACACCGTCGATATATTGCGGCGTGCCCTGCGCCTTGAGATATTCCGCGACACGATGCACTTCCTGGTCAGACACAAAAGCGCCGTGCACGCGCTGCGGATAACCGGTGCCCGGCGGCAGGTAGAGCATGTCGCCCTGACCGAGCAATGCCTCCGCGCCCATCTGGTCAAGGATGGTGCGCGAATCAATTTTGCTCGATACCTGGAATGCCACACGCGTCGGCACGTTGGCTTTAATCAGCCCGGTAATCACATCTACCGACGGACGCTGGGTCGCCAATACCAGATGGATGCCTGAAGCACGTGCCTTCTGTGCCAGGCGCGCAATCAGCACCTCGATTTTCTTGCCTACTACCATCATCAGGTCGGCCAGTTCGTCGATGAACACCACGATGAACGGCAACTCTTCCAGCGCTTCCGGATTGTCTGGTGTGAGAGTGAATGGATTGGTCAGCGGCGCACCCGCCTTGATCGCATCATGCACTCTCTGGTTGTAACCGGCGATGTTGCGCACACCGAGCGTCGACATCAGGCGGTAGCGTTTGTCCATTTCCTGTACACACCAGTTAAGCGCGGAGGCGGCCTGGCGCATGTCGGTGACCACGGGTGCCAGCAGATGCGGAATGCCTTCATACACCGACAGCTCGAGCATCTTGGGATCGACCAGCAGCAGGCGTACCTGTTGCGGCGTGGCTTTATAGAGCAGGCTTAATATCATGGCATTAATCGCCACCGATTTACCGGAGCCGGTCGTGCCCGCCACCAGCACGTGCGGCATCTTGCCCAGATCCGC
>JANPNS010000364.1:0-1744 GCA_031427575.1 Gallionellaceae bacterium | reverse complement strand
GAATACTCCAAGAGTTTCTTCCCGGTGATCCTGGTGGTATTCCTGTTGCGTTCGTTTCTGGTCGAGCCGTTCAAGATTCCTTCCAGCTCGATGAGACCCACGTTGGTGGTGGGCGATTTTATTGTAGTGAACAAATTTACTTTCGGCATCCGCCTGCCCATCATCGGCAAGAAGCTGATAGAAATTAATTCTCCCAGCCGGGGCGATGTGATGGTGTTCCATTATCCGGAAAATCCCTCTACCGATTTTATTAAACGCGTGATCGGCTTGCCTGGCGATACCATCGAATACCGCAACAAGCGATTATTTGTAAACGGCGTGTTGCAGGAGCAGCAGCGCGACGGTGACTATAACTATGTGGAAGCCGCGCTGAACTTTGTGCATACCGAGCGTTACAATGAAAATCTGGCTGGACACATCCATCCGCTGCTGATTAATCCGGATGCGCCCAGTATGCATATAGCCTCGGTAGCCGAATTTCCATACCGGGAGAATTGTGCATACATAGCGGGGGGGGTGCGCTGCACCGTGCCGGACGAGCATTATTTCATGCTCGGTGACAATCGCGATAATAGCCGCGATAGCCGTTACTGGGGCTTTGTGCCGGACAAGCTGATAGTCGGCAAAGCGTTTATGATATGGATGAATTTTAGTGATTTGAAGCGCATCGGCTTATCCATTAACTAAGGAGGATATGATGAAAAACATAGCAAGTAGACAGCGTGGCGTGAGTTTGTCCGGTTTAATAATATGGGTGGTGGTGCTGATATTGGCTGGAATAGGAGCCATGAAAATCATACCGCACTATGTTCAAAATGCGGAAATTACCAGCATCTTTGACACGATTGCGCGTGCTCCGGAAATGCAGACCGTTCCGCCCAAGGATATCCGTGAGTCATATGGCAAGCGCGCCATGATGAACAATATTTCGATTGTCGATGCGAACGACATCGAAATAAGCAAGGACGCGAGTGGCCTGTCGCTGAGTGCCAGCTACCAAGTGAAAATACCGCTGGCCGGCAATGCCAGCCTGCTACTCGAATTCAATCCGAGCAGCGCGGCCAAATAAATAGATGAACCGCGACACATTGTGCCGTCAGCTCGGCCATGTCTTCAGGCAGCCGCAGTTGTTGCAGCGTGCGCTGACGCACCGCAGCCACAGTGCGGCACACAATGAGCGCCTGGAGTTTTTGGGCGATAGCGTGCTGAATTGCGTTATCGCCAAGCACCTGTATGACTCCCATCCCGATTTGGCCGAAGGGGACCTGTCGCGACTGCGCTCAAATCTGGTCAATCAGCAGACCCTGTGTATTCTGGCTCAGCAGTTAGACTTGGGCGAACTGTTGCTTCTGGGCGAAGGCGAGCGCAAAAGCGCCGGCTTTCGTCGCCCGTCTATTCTTGCCGACACAATGGAGGCAGTATTTGGCGCGGTGTTTCTGGACGCAGGTTTTAATGGGGCGCAGAGCGTGGTGTTGAAGTTGTATGTGCCTTTCATTGCCCAAGCCGACGCGCAGTCGCTGGGCAAAGATTACAAAACCCTATTGCAGGAATATCTGCAAAGCAAGCGCTTGGCGTTACCTAAGTACACCGTGCTGTCCACTCGGGGCGAGGCACACGCGCAACTGTTCCAGGTCGAATGCGATATTGGACAATTGAAACTCTCAACTCGCGGCGAGGGTGTCAGCCGCCGCAGCGCGGAACAGGTTGCAGCAGAAGCAGCCTATCGGCAAATAGAGGCACAGCC
>JANPNS010000363.1:0-3718 GCA_031427575.1 Gallionellaceae bacterium | reverse complement strand
CACCAGTTCAATATGCGAGAAATGCGCCGCGCCTAGTTTGACAAACACTCCCATGCAGCCGAATAGGAGTCCGGCGACTAACATCCATAGCGCGCCCATGCTAGGCCGTCAATCCCGCCCCCGACTACCCCATTCGAGGGTAGGCTGCGGCGGGAATCCAGTGAGTAAAAGAATCCCCCGCGTAGCGGGGGCGAAACCAAAAAAGCATTTTGAATAAAACCGCTGGATTCCCGCCTGCACTAAAAATAGGCAATTTTCTACTCGGCAAGCCGAATGAAAAGTTGTCACTGCGGGAATGACGATCAAAGGTGCGGATCAAGCTGCCGCCGCAAAAACTCGTGAAAATGCAGCAGACCATCTTCGGTCGGTGACTGGTATGGACCTGCCTCTTCGATGCCGCGCTGGTATAACGACTTGCGCCCCTGCTGCATCTTCAGGCAGATGATGTCGTCTTCTTTTGCGGTTTCGCGGTAGGCGGCTTTTTCTGCTTCGACAAAATCGCGCTCGAACAACACGATATCTTCGAGGTAGTAAAACTCCACGATATTGGTACAGGCATCCGCACCGCGCGGAATGATGGTGCTGACTACCAGGGTGCCCGGATACCATTCAACCATGATGTTGGGATAGTAGGTCAGCCAGATCGCGCCATACTTGGGTAGCGTGCCGTTGTTGTAGCGCAGCACCTGCTCCTGCCACTTGTCATATATCGCGCTGCCCGCTTTACTCAGGCCATTGTTGATACCTACCGTCTGCACGCTATACCAGTCGCCGAATTCCCAGCTCAGGTCGTCGCAGTTGACGAATTTGCCCAGGCCGGGATGAAACGGTCCGACATGGTAATCCTCTTGATACACCTCGATGAAGGTCTTCCAGTTGAAGGCATATTCGTCCACTTCGACGCGGTCCAGCATGTAGCCGGAAAAATCGAGGTCTTGCATCACGCCGACTTTAGCCAGATCCCTGGCGATGTCACGCGAACCTGCAAACAACAGGCCGTTCCAGTTTTGCAGCGGTGACTTGTTCAGGTGCAAGCAGGGATTCTGCGGGAAGTGCGGCGCACCGAGCAATTCGCCGCTGGTCTTGTAAGTCCAGTGATGTATCGGGCAGACGATGTGTTGCGCGTTGCCGCGCCCTTGCAGCATGGTGGCCTGACGATGGCGGCAGATGTTGCTGAGCAGCTCCACGCCATGTTCGTTGCGCACCAGCATCCGGGCGTTGTCCATCCAGTCCAGCACATGATAGTCGCCGATGTTGGGTGTCAACAGCTCATGGCCGACATAAGCCGACCCCTGGTCAAATAGCAAGCGCTGTTCGAGCTCCAATATTTTTGGATCGAAATACCAGCGCAACGGCGGCTGTGTTTGAGCCTGGGCGAGATGATCGGTTTGGGCGATCTCGGACATACCCACATCTTCCTTAGCAAAAAAGGTGAATACGAATCGGGGAAAGGGGCGGATTGTCTCTTAAATTGAGCCGGACACGCAACAATTATTGTCCCATCATGGACGCTTTAGGTAAAATGCTCTTCATTTACTGGAGCAGATAATAAAATGGCGGGGAAATCGAATAAAGCGTTAAGTTTCGAAACCGCGTTAGCTGAATTGGAGCGCGTAGTGGCCGACATGGAAGCGGGCAAGCTATCGCTGGAAGATTCGCTGACCGCCTATCAGCGCGGTGCCGAGTTGTTGCAGTATTGCCGTGTCCGTCTGGATGATGCGCAACAGCAAGTGCGTATTCTGGAAGAAGGCACACTGAAAAACTTCACTCCTTCTGCTACCAACGATCCGCTTAAGCGTGACGATGGCTGATTTCCAAGTTTGGGCGAGCGCCCACCATAGCCGTTTCGAAGATAGCCTGCGCCGCTTGTTGCCATTGCCGGAGGTCGCTCCGCAGCGCCTGCACCAGGCCATGCGCTATAGCGTGCTGGATGGCGGCAAACGTGTGCGTCCCTTGCTGGCCTTTGCGGCGGGCGAGCTGACCGGTGCAGATAGCGCACGCGTCACCATCGCCGCCGCCGCAGTCGAACTGATGCACGCCTATTCACTGGTGCACGACGACCTGCCGTGCATGGACAATGATGTGCTGCGTCGTGGCAAACCGACTTGCCATGTGGAGTATGATGAGGCGACAGCCCTGCTGGTGGGTGACAGCCTGCAAAGCCTGGCCTTTCAATTGCTGGCCGAACAGCCGCTCAGTGATGACCCGCTACGGCAATTGCACATGCTGAAAATACTTGCGCTCGCCTCCGGTTCACGCGGCATGGCGGGTGGTCAGGCAATAGACCTGGCCAGCGTGGGCAAGCAGCTTAGTGTGCCGGAACTGGAGTTCATGCACATACACAAGACCGGCGCCTTGATCCGCGCAGCCATATTGCTGGGCGCTCAGTGCGGCGCTGTGCTTAGTGAGTCACAACAAAAACGGCTGGATCATTTTGGCAAATGCGTGGGGCTGGTATTTCAGGTGGTGGATGATGTGCTCGACAGCGAGGCAGACACCGCAACCCTGGGCAAGACTGCGGGCAAGGATGCCAAATTGCATAAGCCTACTTATGTCACACTGCTAGGCCTGTCGGCAGCAAAAAAACTGGCGTCAGAACTGCACCTCGAGGCACAGGCAGCGCTGACAGAGTTTGGCAAAGATGCGCGCCGCCTGCGCGAGCTGGCGGACTTTATCGTGTTAAGAAAGTATTAATGTATTCGCTGCTCAACACTATTAACATCCCGGAAGATTTGCGTCAGCTTGAGCGCAAGCTGCTGCCGCAATTGGCGGATGAGTTGCGCCAGTTCCTGGTCGAATCAGTCAGCCGGACCGGCGGCCACTTGTCTTCCAATCTGGGCACGGTAGAGTTGACCATCGCGCTGCACTATGTGTTTAACACGCCGCTCGACAAGCTGGTGTGGGACGTGGGTCACCAGACCTATGCCCACAAGATACTCACCGGGCGCCGCGATGCCATGAAAACGCTGCGCATGGCAGGTGGTATTTCCGGTTTTCCCAAGCGCGATGAAAGCCCCTACGATGCCTTTGGCACCGCCCATTCCAGCACCTCAATTTCAGCGGCGTTGGGTATGGCGGTAGCAGCTCAAATTGAAGGTAAAGACAATCGTGCGGTAGCCATCATCGGTGACGGCGCGATGAGCGGCGGCATGGCATTTGAGGCACTCAACAACGCGGGTGACATGGATGCCAATTTACTGGTCATCCTTAATGACAACGACATGTCCATCTCGCGTCCGGTGGGCGCGCTTAATAATTACTTGGCCAAACTGATGTCGGGACGTTTTTATGCGGCGATGTGGCGCGGCGGAGAAAAGGTGTTGAAGGGCATGCCGCCGGTGCTGGAGTTCGCCAAGCGCGCCGAAGAACACGTCAAGGGCATGGTCATACCGGGTACGCTGTTCGAAGAATTCGGATTTAATTACATCGGCCCGATTGATGGCCACGATCTTGACACCTTGATCACTACACTCGGCAATATCCGCCAGCTTGAAGGGCCGCAGTTTCTGCATGTGGTCACGCAAAAAGGCAAGGGCTATGCGCGCGCCGAAGCAGATTGCCTGCTCTATCACGGCGTGGGCAAGTTTGACCCGGCACAGGGAATTGTCGCCAAGCCCGCCGCAACTCAAACCGCCAAACCCAGTTACACGCAGATTTTTGGCGATTGGCTATGCGATATGGCGCAACTTGACCCGCGCTTGATCGGCATTACCCCCGC
>JANPNS010000362.1:0-2632 GCA_031427575.1 Gallionellaceae bacterium | reverse complement strand
TGGACGATGCCAAGAGTGCGTTGACGCGGCTGTATACGGCGTTGAAGGTATTGAGTTCCATTGAATTAGAAGTGAGTTCAGAGGACAAGATACCAAGAAAAATAAAGTATCTTGAGGCGAAGCATCTAAAGCACGAACATATTGATTGGAACGAACCTCACGCCCAGCGCTTCCAAGCCGCCATGAACGACGACTTAAACACCCCAGAAGCAGTAGCCGTGCTGTTTGATCTGGCGAATGAAGTAAATAAATCACCATCACCTGAGAGAGCGGCACAACTCAAGTCCTTGGCCGGAGTGCTGGGCTTGTTGCAGCGTGATGCCCAGGCTTTTTTACAGGGCGGTGTGGGCGAAGGCCTGAGCGAAGCACAAATTAATGACCAGATCGAGGCGCGCAACGCCGCGAAAAAATCCAAAAACTACGCCGAGGCCGACCGCATCCGCAAGGAATTGTTGATCGCCGGTGTTGCGCTGGAAGATGGTGCGGCGGGAACGACTTGGCGCAGGGCTTGATCAGTATTCCAGCAATGTAGGAGTGAATACCTACGGCAGCTTTCCTGCTGCCACCATGCGGTTGATCAGGACGTTCGGCGACAGCCAAATCATGATGTCGTCAAATTCGTTTGGGCTAGGTGTAGGGGTGTGGCTGACATATATTCTATTATTGTTGAGATTGGCCGCTTCATCTGCACCAGTTCCGCCATATGCTCCATTCTTGCCGGTGGAGTAGATAACAGCCGGGACACCGGGGCTGGAAGTGAGCGCGTTATTGGCGCCACAACTTGAACCGCTGAATCCAGCAGCCGTGGCGTTTGAACATACCAGTAAATCTGGCGTTAGGTTTGAAATCCCGACCGTACTCATCCCGCCCTGTGCAGTAAAAACGTTATCAACTGCTGGGCTAGAGCTGCTCCACGCGGTAACGGCATAGCGCATTCGATTGTTCCAGGCATCAAGCATGTAGCCATTGGTATCCACCGGGGTAATACCCAGAGTTGCGGCGGGCACAAAACCATCATATGGCTTGGCACAACGCGCGTGTGTTGGGAATGGGGGCAATAAAATTTCTAGACCACAGTTACTACTTGCATTGGTGCAAAAACTTTCCATGCCGTTACTCGTGCTACTGGCCGGGCAAGGCAGTCTGCCATTGACGACTGCGAATCCGATCAGCGCTTCTTTGATTTCTTCCAGTTGTTTACTGGTTTCGCTGACACGTCGCTGTCCAACCTGGCTGGACACTGTCGGCAGCAAGCCGCCCAGCAGCAGCGCCACGATCATCAACACGATGGCCATCTCGACCAGTGAGAATCCGGAGGAGCCAAGTTTGGTGAGTGTGGTTGAGCGCATTTTTTCTCTCAAGGCAAGATAAATAGCAAATCGTTTGAGTCGACGCCCGGGAAAATATAGGTATCATCGAGATTCGTGTTCTCGGCATCTTCTAAGTAAGCCGGCAAGTTGGCCGAGCTTATGCCCGTGCTGGCGCGGGTAACGCCATCGAGTGGGCTGCCTGGCATGACGAACAGGGCGCTGGCATTATTAGTGAAAGTGGCACCGCTGGTATCGAGAACGGTCAGTTTGCCGTTGTTGCCGCCTGGGCAAGTGGTGACTCCGCTGCTGCTGCCACCACCACCACTTCCACCCGACTTTTTACCTTTGGCCGCTTTGCCTCCACCGCCTCCTCCACCTCCGCCCCCGCCAGGCAAGCTGGCGGTGCCGGCAGTGTAATAGATTACATTGAACCAGTTGTTACGAGCGAACCAGGTTGGTAAAAAGTCCGTCATATCGCTGGCAGGTATTTTTCCTTTGCATTGCGAGTTGTCACTGGGGCAGCTGGTGGCGGTGCAGGTAGTGGTAAAGTTTGCCGGGTAGGGATACTTGGTAGAATTGGCACTTCGATAGCTGGCGAAGGCTTTGGTTAATTCTTTGGTAACGCGCATTTCAACGATCGGAATAATGTCCCGCTTTCTGATAATGATCAGACTATCATTGAACGTTGAACTGCTAGCAGCGGACTGGTAATTCAGATTTGGGCTTGCTTGAAGATTCAGGGCAGGATTGTTACCTTCCAGATAATTTGCGGCACACCAGCTTTCAAAAATAGTTGTGTTGGTGGTTGAGCAAGTGGATTGGATGGTGGATGATCGGCTTTGGTTGCTCAATGCCGGGCCCGCGGCAAAAATGAGGGCAACCATGTTGCTTGCGGGTGTAGTGCCGCTGACATTCAGGGTTCCCAGGGAATTGCTGTTAATGGGATTTGTGCTAACGTAGTCACGAAAATTCTGCGACAACACATACCACAACCTTTCGCCTGAACTATCGCGCAGGTCGGGTAATCCCAATGTTTTCCACGGTAGCCTGCCAATATACCTTGGACAATTACCATTTGGTTGACCTACGGTAGATTCTGCATCGCCATCGTCATCGATGTCCGGGCAAGACAGACTGCCGGGGCTGGTGTCATCAGCCACAGCGCGTCCAATCAAGGCCTCTTTCGCCTGGACCAAGGCATCCGCAGTAATTTTATCCCGCTCAATTTTCAGCCCGGAGCCACTGAAGGAACCTAGAAGAATGGCCGCCGCCCCCAACACCACTATCACCAGCATCACCATCAGTGCTGCGCCTTGCTGGCT
>JANPNS010000361.1:0-3760 GCA_031427575.1 Gallionellaceae bacterium | reverse complement strand
ATGAAGGGCACCGACATCCAGATCTCCTTCGGTGAGCTGCGCTCCAGCGCCTGAGCGGGCTTGCTCGCGACAGCTTTTGGGGCTTCACTGCCGCAGTCATGGAACCCGTCATCGCTCTTATCGCCGCCATCGTTGCAGGTGCATTGGTCTGGTGGTGGAAATCTCGCCCTAGGCAAGAGCCCGTCGCGTCCACCACGACATCGGACCCGACCTTTGCACTGTTACAAAAAGCCCAAGCGGAGAACACTGCACTGCAAAATCGTATCACCGAATTGGCATCGGACAAAGCCCGGCTAGAGGCCCAAATCGAAGCCGAGAGACAGCGCGTGACAGAACAGGAGAAACGTGCCCAGCAATACCTCGCGGATATCAAGGAGGTGCGAACGACGCTGCAAACGGAATTCCGAGCCACTGCGGACAAACTTCTAGACGAGAAAACCGCCAAATTCACGGAGCATAACAAGACTCTGCTCTCTCCACTCGAGAAACAACTTACTGAATTCCGCACCCGCATTGACACAATTTATAAAACCGAAGGTGACGAACGGGTGTCCCTTAAGACCCAAATTGATCAGTTACGGCAGCTCAATGTGCGTATGACCGATGAGGCCCATTCGCTTACTCAGGCCTTGAAAGGCCAGTCACAGGTGCGCGGAGCCTGGGGCGAGCTTGTGCTTGAACGGCTACTCGAGAGCTGCGGCTTGAGAAAAGGTGAAGACTACATCGTCCAAAAATCACTTGTAGATCAGGACGCCAAACGTTCTCGCCCGGATATTATCATCCGACTGCCCGACCAGCGCCATCTTGTCATCGACTCTAAGGTTTCTCTTGTCGCTTACGAACAGGCGGCCAATGCGACCGACCCAGTCCAACTAGAAGCCGCGAAGAAGGCCCATGCCAATGCGGTCAAAAGACACATTCAGGAACTCGCTGATAAAAAATATGAAGACTCCGGTCAGCTGTTTTCCCCTGAATATGTTTTCATGTTTCTCCCTATCGAACCGGCTTTTGCCATGGCACTCGAAACCGAAACTACGCTCTACGACTGGGCCTTTGACCGCAGAGTAATACTTGTCACTTCCTCTGGTTTGCTCGCAGCGCTTAGGACTGTAGCAACCATCTGGAAACAGGATCGGCAAACCAAGAACGTTCAGGAAATAGCCAAGCGCGGCGGCTTGCTTTATGATAAGTTTGCCGGTCTCTATTCTGATTTGGAAGCCATCGGCGGTCATCTTTCCAAAGCACGGGAGAGTTACGATGATGTGCTGGGAAAGTTGAAGACCGGGCGCGGGAATTTACTTTCCCAGGTTGAGGAATTAAAAACTCTTGGCGCCAAAGCCCAAAAATCGCTGCCTGCTGCGGATACACTGGATGGGTAATTTATGAGCACAGGCTTAGAAGGCCGCTGGCAGCCCGTCTACGCCGAGCTCGATGGCGAGGAGGCGCCGAAGATGATGCTCGATAAAATGGAGATCGAGCTGACCGGCGGCGAATATTCCGTGCGCTTCGGCGGCGTCACCGCCGACCAAGGCACCTACACCATCGACGCCGAGGGCCAGCTCACCCTCGCCGGCATGATCGGCCCCAACGCCAGCCGCACCATCCCGGGGATTTATAAGTTCGCCGGTGGCCTGCTCTCTATCTGTTACGGCCTCGGCGGCGCCCGGCCGCTGAATTTTTCCACGCAAGGCGGCGGGCAACTCTACCTCGTCAATTACCAAAGAAAGTAAACACCACACCGACCAGCCAACGCTCATGCACGTTTCGGCCCTCCACCTTTACCCTGTCAAGTCCTGCCGCGGATTGACAACCCAACAACAGAACCAGTGGCTTTAAAATGATTTACTGCATCGGCATATTTGATCCCACGAGGATTGTATAATCCCCCTTTCACATCGCTCACCGCAACAACTTTCACTCCCATTTCCTGTTCAAGAATTCTTGCCGTGTGCGAGCCAACATTTCCGAATCCTTGAATTGCTACGGTGATTTTTTTCAGATCAAGATGAAATGTTTTCGCCGCTTCACGCAATGCAATACACACACCGCGTCCGGTCGCTTCTTCTCTTCCGAGCGAACCGCCAAGTTCAACTGGTTTTCCGGTAACAACGCCGGGAGAATAACCATGATGTTTGCTGTATTCATCCATCATCCACGCCATTGTTTGTGCGTTCGTATTCACATCCGGCGCGGGAATATCTTCTGCCGGACCGATGATGAGATCGATCTTGGATGTAAATGCACGTGTCAATCGTTCCAATTCACCATCTGATAATTTTGAAGGATCAATTGTTATACCACCCTTTGCACCGCCGAACGGAATATCAACAACTGCTGTTTTCCACGTCATCAACGAAGCAAGTGCGCGCACTTCATTAAGATCAACTTCGTGATGATAACGGATTCCGCCTTTATACGGTCCGCGCGCGTTGTTGTGCTGCACGCGATAGCCGATAATGGAATGTAATTTTCCATCATCCATCATCACGGGAAGTTCAACGCGCAATTCCCTGTCCGGAGTGCGAATGAGCATCGCAAGTTCTTCGCTGAGACTGATCTTCGCTGCGGCAAGTTGAAAATTGTGAAGAACCACTTCGTAAGGATTGTGAGATGATTTTGCAGATGATTTCGCAGTTGACGCAGGTACGTGCGCTGATGGGCGGGAGATTTTTTTCGACGCAAGTTTTTTAACGCGTTTTTCTTTTTTTACTGCTCGTTGTTTGTATTTTTTTGTCGAAGACACAACTCGTTGAGCAACACGCGGTTTCAATTTTTTTATTGCTCGCGGTTTCAATTTTTTTGTCGAAGACTCGACACGTTGAGCAGCACGTTTTTTTGACTTCTGAGCCATATGATGTTCCTTTCGGTTACTCCAAGGATGAATTGTAATAGTTATTGCTTGGCGGGTCGGCGTTTCACGAAGTGATGCCTGGCAAACGCCGACCTACCAATGTATTATCTATCTGATAGTTCTTATACCAACTTAAATCGTGATAGAGTTGCATTACGTTCTGCATGGTCAGCGTGTTCATCTCAAGATAATTTTCGGTGAAGTGTGCTTTCGTCATCGCGTCCCCGCGATTGAGCAATTGCAGAATCATCGCTTGCGATTTTTTCATCTGCGCAGAAAATTCTTCCGAAAGTTTCTCATATCCGTTTCCGTCTTTGCCGATGCGTTGCATCAGTTCAAATGATTTTGTAATGAACTTTGCAGAGAACGCAAGATCGTCCAATTGTTCCGGCAGCGAATGTTGCGCCGCAATTTCGATCAACGCACCCAAGTCCATCGAACGCTTGAGCGTCTGTCCTGATGCATTATTGATATTCAATAACAGCGTTTTGGTATTTTGGCTCAATATCATAAAGTCATAAAACGTGGGTTAATATAGAAGATGAGATTGCGAGATGCAATAAATTTTGACATCGTGTGAAAATTAGAGTAATTTCATAAGAAAAACAGAGGATTTAATGAAATCACTCGTTACACTTCCTGCACACTTTAACGGTTCTACTATTATCCTTGATACTCCACATAATCTTAAGCGAGATGCAAAACTGTTGGTAATGGTTTTGGATTTTGAAACTGAAGGTGAAGAAAGAAAGTTTTGGACGGAACTGTCGCTTTCACAACTTGATAAGGCGTATGGAGAAGGTGAACCGGAATACCCTCTTTCACTGATTAAAGGTAACTCCTCATCTGGATAATTTGTTCCCGCAGATACCGCAGATATTCGCGGATAATTTTTCTGTGTTTATCTGC
>JANPNS010000360.1:0-9692 GCA_031427575.1 Gallionellaceae bacterium | reverse complement strand
CCCTGCGAAACCGTGTGCCCGGTCGGCGCCACCAACCATACGGCGGATGGCCTGAATTCGCAGGTTTACAACCGTTGCGTCGGTTCGCGTTACTGCGAGGCCAACTGCCCGTACAAAGTGCGTTATTTCAACTGGTACGATTATCCCACGACTGAGAACGTGTGGCCGGAGCTGATGACTCAGCAGTTGAATCCAGACGTGACCGTGCGCGGCAAAGGCGTGATGGAAAAATGCACATTCTGCGTACAACGGCTGACTGTAGCCAAGAGCAATGCGCGCACGGAAGGGCGCACCGTGCGAAACGGTATGTCCGGTTGGCGCCACCAACCATACTGCGGATGGCCTGAATTCGCAGGTTTACAACCGCTGTATCGGTTCGCGTTACTGCGAGGCCAACTGCCCATACAAGGTGCGTTATTTCAACTGGTACGATTATTCCACGACTGACAACGTGTGGCCGGAGCTGATGAGCCGGCAGCTGAATCCGGACGTTACCGTGCGCGGCAAGGGCGTGATGGAAAAATGCACATTCTGCGTGCAACGGCTGACTGTAGCCAAGAGCAATGCTCGTACAGAAGGGCGCAGGGTGCGTGATGGCGAAGTGCAGACCGCCTGTCAGCAGGCATGTCCGACCGGCGCCATTTCCTTCGGCAATCTGGTTGATCCGGAAGCCAGGGTGGGCAAACAATGGATGCAGCAACAAGTCTATTTGGACAAGGATAAGCAAAAAAAGGACACCGCAGAAGAGGCCAGCAAACTGCGCGGTTACCGGATTTTGGAAGAGTTACGCCCTTATCCATCGGTGATGTATCTGGAGCGGGTGCGCGACAGCGCGGTGTAAACGATGTTTGATTTATCCCGGATAACCCATTAGGCCGTTCGTGTTTTGTAGGAGCCCGATTTATCGGGCGATTATTCACGGTCATCGCGCAATAAATTGCGCTCCTACAACGGCATTTCATGCCTGATGGATTATCCGGGTTTATATAGCAGCCCACAAAAATAAGGGAACGAAGCATGACCAAAGATATCCGCGAAGACATAGCCTGGGCACAGATCAACAAGGATGTGCTCAAGAGCCTGGAAACTCCACGCAAGCTGTATTGGGTGATCATATTCATCGCGCTGGCCATGATAGGCGTGGCGGTAGGGTGCGAGATTTACCAGTACCAGACTGGCATGGGTGTGTCCAACAAAAACAACACCCACGTCTGGGGCTTGTATATTGCCACCTTCATCTTCTGGATCGGCATGAGCCACTCCGGCACCTTGTTGTCAGCGATTCTGCACCTGATGCATGCTGACTGGCGCAAACCGATCTACCGTTTTGCCGAAGCGATGACCACCTTCTCATTGATGACCGCTGGCTTGTTTGTGGCGGTGCACTTGGGTCGCGTATGGCAGATTTACTATGCCTTGCCCTACCCCAATGAGCGCGGGATATGGCCTAACTTCCAGTCGCCGCTGCTGTGGGATGCGATGGCGATTTTCACTTACCTGAGCTCCTCGGTCATTTTTCTGTACATCGGCATGATTCCCGATCTGGCAATTTGCCGCGACAACGTTCATCCCGGCTGGCGCAAGAAGCTGTACACCTTGCTCAGCCTCGGCTGGGAAGGGACCGACCGGCAATGGCGTAATTTCCGCGTCACTTACCTGACCGTGGCCTGTTTTCTGATTCCGCTGGCGGTGTAGGTGCATTCCATCGTAGCCTCCGATTTTGCCATGTCGCAGCAGCCGGGTTGGCACATCACCTCCTTCCCGCCGTATTTTGTGGCTGGCGCGCTGTATTCCGGTTGCGCGGCCATCATCACGCTGTTCATTATCCTGCGCTATGTATTCAAGTTCGAGGAATACATGACGCTGCCTATCCTGAAAAAGACCGCGCGCCTGACCTTTGCTATTTCCATGGTGTGGACCTACCTCAACCTGATCGAGTTTGCCTCGGTCTGGTACGGCCATGACCAGGCCGCCAAGGATGTGCTGATTTTCAAGGCGACCGGTGCTTACGCGCCGTTCTGGTGGGCGATGATATTCTGCGGTTCCATCGTGCCGTTCATGCTGGCCTTCAAGCGTTTTCAGACCAACATCCCGGTGCTGTTCGTGGTGTCGATCTTGCTTAACGTGGGCATGTGGCTGGAACGCTGGATGATCATCGCACCCACGCTTGCGCACGGCCATTACCCGTGGGTCTGGGATCACGACCAGTGGCCGAGCTTTGTGCAGTGGGGCATCGTTTTCGGCAGCTTCGGCTGGTTCGCTCTGTTGTTCATGGTGTTCTGCAAGGTATTCCCCTCCGTTTCCATGTACGAGGTCAAGGAAATGGTCTATCACCGCAGCCGCGAATCGAAAAAACATGAAGAGCTTGCTACTCATGAACTTGCCCATAAGGGAGCACACTGATGAGCCAACGTCATTTACTTGCCCTGTTCAACAACTTCGATGCGGCCGGGGCGGCGATAGCAGAATTGCGCGCAGCCAATATCAGGGGGTTCAGCATGGATGACCTGGTGCTCAAGTCGCCGATCGAGCATCCCGAAGTGGAAGCAGTGCTGGGCGATAAGCCGGTGTATGTGCAGTGGTTCACACTGATAGGCGCCTCGCTCGGCGGCCTGCTTGCCTTCTCCCTGATTTCCGGTTCGCAAGCCAATTTCTTTGCCCAGATGAAGGGTGGCAAGCCCATCGTGCCGCTCCCCCCCAACTTCGTGCTGACTTATGAGATGTTTATTCTCGGCGGCGTGTTCATTACCGTGTTGGGCTTCCTGATCTGCGCCGGACTGCCGGCGAAACGCTCACCGTTATACAGTGCCAAGGTATCAGAAGACCAGATCGGCATTCTGGTAAAAGGAGATGAACCGGCTATACCTGTCCTTAAGGCCATCTTTGCCAAACACAAAGCATTGGAGATTCAGGAAGAGGCAGGGCAATGAAGAAACTATTCTTGGCAATTACGCTATTGATGTCATCCACTATGGCACAAGCCTGGCCATGGTCGGATGATATGGCCAACCAGGTCAGCACCAAACCGCAGGAAAGTGTCAATAGCAGCAATCCGGGCATGTGGCCATTTCCGAAACGTTCAGTGCCTGTTCCCGCCACCGCTACCGTGTCACTGGTGAAAGATCTGGATGCCGCCCAAAAATTGACCAACCCCATTACCGCAGACGCCAAATCAGTCGCGCTGGGCGGCAAGCTGTTTAAAATTTATTGCGCGACTTGCCACGGAGAGTCCGGCAAGGGCGATGGCCTGGTCGGTGCCAAGCTGCTGTTACAGCCTTACGATTTGACAGCCGAACAAACCAAAGGCCGGGCGGATGGGTTTATCTGGGGCTATATGACGTTTGGCGGAGCCATCATGCCATCCTATGCCAACGACTTGTCACCGACCGAACGCTGGCATGTGGTTAACTATGTGCGCAAGGGGTTGCATTAAACCCGAATAATCCATTAGGCCGTCATTCCGGCGAAGGCCGGAATCCAGTCATAAAAAACATGCCGCAAAGCGGACAAAACCCTGATGTTGTCCCACTGACGTGGGAATTTGTTAATCATCTGGATACCGGCAGCCCTCACCTCAATCCTCTCCCGCAAGCGGGAGAGGAAGCGATCGGCCCTTCCCCCTCCGGGGGAAGGTTAGGATGGGGGTTTCAGCCGGTATGACGCCGTTTTTGCAAATGAATTGTTATTGGTTTGTAACGCAAGTTGCATTAAATTTTAAGGAGCAAGTATGTTTTCCTACAGCAACTGGTCGGTTTTGACAGTCAATTTTCTGGTGGTGCTTTATCTGGCGCTGAGTGGCGTGGCCTTGTGCGCGGTGCTGCATCTGGTCAGCGCCAAATGGCGCTATGAGATACGCCAGTTGGCGGCATCCCTGTTTGCGCTGTTTCCACTTGCCTTCGTGTTGCTGATCATACTGCTGGCTGGGGGCGAAAATACCTTCCCCTGGATGAACGCAACTGCCGAGCATGGACACCATCTGCCTGCCTGGCATAACTACACTTTTCTGGTGGCGCGCGAAGTGCTGGGCATGCTGGCAGTGATGGCTATCTATTGGGTTTTTATTCAGCGTCAGCAGGTGAGTGAGCGCAGCGCCAAGGATAAAGCGCGCTTCCACAGCATTGCCACCTGGATTCCATTTGTCTTTGTGCTGTACGGCACCATGGTGGCATGGGACTTTGAGATGACACTGGTCGTCTCATGGCACAGCGCGATCTATGGCATGCAGCACTTCATCAGCAATTTCGGCATGTTCCTCGCTTTCCTGGTAATCTGGATTTATGTGTTGAATACGCGCGACAAGCTGGTGCGCCAGGTTGAAGAATACGTTTACAACTACCTCGCGCAGATGTTGTTTGCTTTCACGCTGCTGTGGGTATACACCTTCTTTGCCCAATATCTCACCATCTGGTACGGCAACCTGCCGGGCGAAGCGGATCGTGTGATGGGCATGCAGGATGGCGACTACAGCGTGCTGTGGTGGTCAATGTTTGCCCTCAAATTCGTTATTCCATTTTCGGTGCTGGCCATGCGTGGTTCGCGCCACTCGCCGCCAGTCATTCTGGCGGTCGCTACCGGCATCGTGGTGGGAACGCTGTTTGAACGCTATACCTGGATTTCCGGCATCAATGGAACCGGCACCATGCCGGTACTAGCCGCCCTTGTGGTCAGCGCGGCGGTGGCTGCCGCCGGGTTCCTGCTGGTGAGGCGCTCGATGCGCCGCAACCACCTGATAAAGATTTGAGCCGCGCCATGATGACACTTTATTCGGGAACGACAGACCCGTTTAGCCAGCGTTGCCGCGTAGTATTGTTCGAAAAAGGCATGGACTTCCAGATTATAGACGTGGACGTGTTCAACAAGCCGGAAGATCTTGCGCTGATCAACCCCTACAACAAAGTGCCAGTGCTGGTGGAGCGCGACCTGATCCTGTACGAAGCCAACATCATCAACGAATACATTGATGAGCGTTTCCCGCACCCCCAGTTGATGCCTGCCGATCCGGCGATGCGCGCACGCGCTCGCCTGTTCCTGCACCGTTTCGAGAGTGATATCTTCTGCCACATTCCCGCGCTGGAAAGTAATGTACAAAAAACAGCTGACAAGGCGCGGCTGGCAGTGCGCGACAGCCTGACCCAGATCGCTCCGATATTTGCCTCGCAAAAATACATGCTGGATGATGATTTTTCCATGCTCGATGTGGCCATCGCCCCGATGCTATGGCGGCTGGATTATTACGGCATCCAGCTCGGCAAGGAGGCTGCGCCGCTGATGAAATATGCTGAACGCCTGTTTTCGCGCCCGGCTTACAGCGAAGCCATGACAGCGGCCGAAAAAGCAATGCGCAAGTGATCAGCCGTGAAAGAGCTTGCCACCAAACCCTATCTGATAAGAGCAATCTTCGAGTGGTGTACTGATAGCGGTTTAACGCCTTATCTGGCGGTTAAAGTGGATGAGCAAACACGGGTGCCTCAGGCCTATGTCAAGGACGGCGAGATTGTCATTAACCTGGGTTCCGAGGCGGTGCGCAACCTGCACCTGGGCGACGACAATATAGCATGCAGTGGCCGCTTTGGCGGTGTGTCGCATGGGATAGACGTGCCCATGGCTGCGGTGATCGGCATCTTCGCCAAGGAAACCGGGCAAGGTCTGGTATTTCAAGGGAACAATTCCGTTCCAACCCCGCCTAAACCGGTCAGTGGCGATACCCCGCCCGGCACCTCGCCACCTGTCAAGCCGCGCCTCAGGGTGGTAAAATAATTCGCAAGCATGTAGGGCGGAAAAGCATAGCGCCTTCCGCCGTATGTTTTTTATTCGGCGGATAACGCTGCGCTCTGACGATTTCTCACGCGGCTTGCCGCGTAGAGAATCGCGTAACTTTGTTGCATCCGCCCTACGGGATGCCGTATCATAATTTTTAAGGAGATATAAGAAATGTTCGAAATTTTCCTCGCGAGCATGAGTAAAGTCAGCGCCAAAAAAACCAAACCGGCTATCGCAATTCTGATGCTGGCCTTGCTTCCCGGTTGTGCGGCGGTTAACCCGGCGAAGACAGAACCGCCCACTGTGGCGAGCACTGTGTGCAATGCCGATACCGACACTTTTTGCGTAGAAGGCGAAAAAGATAGTGCAGCCAGGCTCAATCGGCAGGGTCTTGAATATGCCGCCAAGCAAGACTACGACCAAGCATTGGAGCAATTTAAGCGGGCGATCGAATTGGATAACGCCAACCCGGAATATCATTACAGCCTTGGCGTAACCTATTCGTTCAAGGGGATGAAGGAAGAGGAAGAAGCTGCTTATATGGCAGTCCTGGCGATAGAGTCTGAGGATCCCAGCCGTAATCCCGCACTTGCCAATACCTATTTTAATCTGGCGTGCTTGTATGCCCTGCAGGGAAAGAAGGATCAGGCATTTGAGCATCTCCAGAAATTGTTTACCCTTGATGCTAAGAAGCTGTATCACTTTGTGCAGAGCGATTCAGATTTAGACAGTCTGAGAGACGACCCCCGCTATAAACAACTCATGGCAAAGAAGGCTGATGACAGCAAAGCTGAAGAAGCCGGAAAATCTGAGGCACAAGTAAAATAAACATGCTTACAGCGAAAAATAGCCCGCAAAAAATCAGGGCAACCCGGCAACCTGCTGCAAATACCATCGTGTTTGCAGCATTTTTTCTGTCCGGTTTGGTGGGTCTGGTGTATGAGTCTATCTGGATGCGGATGCTCACCTTCACCTTTGGCAGCACCACCCTCGCCGTCAGCACTGCGTTGGCTGCATTCATGGCGGGTCTGGCATTAGGCAGCGCTGTCCTGGGCAAGCTGGCGGATAGAATCAAAAATCATGTCAGGGCCTACGTCATACTGGAAATCCTGATCGGTCTTTACGGCATCACCACGCTCTTTACCTTAACCAATCTGGACAAAATATATGGCTTATTATGGACTTCCCTATCCGGTGACTTTTACCTGTTAACGGCTGCTCGTTTTACCTTGGCTTTTATCGTTATTGGCGTGGGCGCTTTTTTGATGGGTGGCACCCTCCCTGTTATATCCCGAATTATTATTAAAGAAAAAGACAGTATAGGGGAGCAGTTTGGCAGCATCTATGCGGTGAACACGTTTGGCGCGGTGTTCGGTGTATTGCTGGCCGGCTATTACCTTATTCCTTCAATCGGCTTGCGGGGTGGCATAGGGATCGCAGCCTTTATTAACCTGGCTATTGCCGCCTATTTTTTATTTTATTTCCGCCGCAGCCAAAACATCACAACATCGCCGCCATCAAAATCTCCTCCCCCTCTCGTGGGGAAGGCTGGGATGGGGGAGAAGGCTGGCATGGGGGTGGAGCAGCCGCGCATCCAGACATTCCTGGTCATCGCCTTCGCCGTTACCGGCTTTGCCTCGTTGGCCTGCCAGGTGTTGTGGACCAAGTCGCTGGCGCTGATTATCGGCAGCTCGGTCTATGCCTTCACCATCATGCTGGCCACCTTCCTGTTTGGCATTGCTGCAGGCAGCATGATCATGGTTCGCCTGTTTGACCGGGTTAAACAAAGGCAATATTTCTGGTTCGGCATTATCCAGATTGGACTGGCCTTTTCAGTTCTGTTGGGTGCACTATTGATCGGCAATCTTCCGCTGCTATTTCTCGCCCTGACCAAATGGGTGCCGCACAATTTTTTTGGCATCCAGCTGGTCGAATTTTCAGTGGCATTTCTTGCCATGCTGCCCTCCACCCTGTTAATGGGCGCGGCCTTTCCATTGGTTTGCCGCATCTATTCCGGCAATGTCATAGCGGATCTGGGCACAAGAATCGGGTTCATCTATGCCGTCAACACCCTGGGCGCGGTCACCGGCGCCCTCGCCGCCGGGTTCATTCTGATACCCACCATTGGGACCCAGGCCACGTTCAAGATACTGGCCGGCCTATACCTGCTGATAGGCCTGGTGTTTCTGCTATATGGCATGGCCAACAGAAAAAAATGGGGCTGGATTGCAGGTGGCGGTGCAGTAGTGGCAGGGGTGCTGGCCACAGTCTTGTCCCCTGTCTGGAATCCGATCCTGATGAACAGTAATTTCCCCTACCTGTTAAAAACATTAATTGATAATCCGCAGGTAATCGACAAGATTCTGGCTGGCAAGGCTGTGTACACTGATGAAGACATCTCGGGCAGTGTCATGGTCAACCAGATGTACGATGGCAGCCTGAGCCTGTCTGTCAGCGGTCACAGCGAGGGCGGCACTTACCCGGCTGACATGAATGCTCAGATAGAGCAGGCAGTGCTACCCGCCCTGATCCATAAAGGGCCCAAAAAAGTGCTGCTGGTGGGCTTGGGTGCAGGTATCACGCTCGGCTCGGTGCTGCAAGTGGAAGGTATAGAGCAAGTAGACCTGCTGGAAATATCCTCAGGCGCAGTCAAGGCCAATCATTTTTTTGCGCAAGATAATAACCATGCGCTCGAAGACAAGCGGGTGAACGTCATCGTAGATGATGGCAGACACTTTCTTGCACATACCCCAAAAAAATATGACCTGATAATAATTGCCCCCTCCTATTCCTGGGTTTCCGGCACCGCCAACATCTTTACCCAGGAATTTTACAAGCTGGCCAGAGAGCGTCTTGCTCCTGAAGGGTTATTTGTGGCCTGGTTCCACCTCTATAGCATTACCCCGGTGGACATAAAAAGATATATCAAGACCTTCAATTCTGTGTTCCCGGAAACCAGCTTGTGGCTTGCCAGTTCCAATTTTGAACTGATCGTCATGGGTTCGGAAAAACCGCTCACAGTGGATTACGCATCCATCCAACAAAAGTTAAAATACCAGAAATTGGCTTTTGAACTGGCAAGAATCACCAGGCCGGTGCCGGAGTCAATAATCGGCTTATACCTGATGGCCGGTAAAGCGGTGGCTGAATATGCCGCAGATGCCGAGATCAACACCGACAATCACCCGGTCATGGAATTTTCCATTCCGCGCCACCTGTTTGATTGGAATGCAGCCGAAAATATCCAGTCCTTGACCGACCGCAGATATGCAGTCTCCGTGCCAGTAAGCGGGTTGGCATTCAGACAGGGTGCGGGCATGGTTTTCCCCTCTATCGGCCTGAAATCGCGCTTGGCGCATTGGGGTGTCTCGGCAGATTTTATGAATACCTATGATTTCCAAACCGGGTTTCTCAACCGGCATAGCGAACCCAGGCTGCTTTTCGTTAATAATCCGTACACCTTCGAGCTTTTTTCCTATCGCTTGGGCACGGGCGGAATCTCCCCCGACCAGCTAAAGAACGCGCTGATGCCGCTGGCCAGGGGAGGGGACATCAGACCTGGCCAGTTTGGCGGACGGCAATCATATTGGGCGCAGCACAAAATAAAAGACTTTGAAGAGTATTTTGTCAGTTGGAGCTGTCAGGAAAATAACACCCAATACCTGGGCAGGTTCAGAGGCCCTGTTGCGGGGCAAGGCAACGCCCAGGCATGGTCGTCGCTCGCAAAAGGCCTGGAATGCAATGGCAAATAATTCAGTTGGGTAAACCCCCGGCTATGCCGGGGGACTCCGTTAGATAGTGTCGTCACGAGATATTCGCCCACAGGGCGATGCAGCGAATATGAACAGCAGCCAAGAATGACGCACTGCATTTTGCGTAGCGGGTGGCAATGCCCCGCCATCTTTTGAGATGCAGGAACGCGTTTTCCACCA
>JANPNS010000359.1:0-2509 GCA_031427575.1 Gallionellaceae bacterium | reverse complement strand
CGAACGAAAGGAATGCACTTCTACCCATGTCCTCTGACCTGACATTCATTACAAACGAGCCAGGCAAAAACTTGCGCGACCGCTTCGGTGTCCTGCTTGGCGATGACACCCGGCTTTTCGATTGTCTCGTTGGCTATTTTTTCATCAGCGGTGTGCCGAATCTTCTCCGCGAGCATTAGACCGGTTCGTGGATGGAAGCGTTTGACCTTACCAATTTTTCCCCGCACATGGGCAAGTAAAGTTTGTGTCGCGGTTCTATCACCTACCTTAACTGCCAGCGCAGTTTTGTGAACCAAACTTCTGACAGCCTGACGTTCCCGGTGTGGCAGGGCAGGGCGTTTGTTCACAACTAGGTTGTTCACCAACATGCATTCGTTACTGGTAAAAATATCATGCTTTCTATACTTTGGTTTGTAACCATTCCGTTTGATGAAAGCGTAAATTTTTGATATGACCTCGCTTTTTTGTATAAGCGACACAGCTTTGCAGCATGAAACGGTGATGTCATCTGTGAGTCTTGAGTATGTCCAACCCTTGGATGCAAGATGGCTAACTAATTCATGTTCGTCACGCCAGAACGCCAGATTGGCAAGGTGGTTGCTGGTCTTGGCACCTTCCGGCAATTCGCCTTGGCGTGTTGTCAGTAAAGTCAGCATACTCGCCACCTCCGTGGAAAAGCGAAATACGTTACGCCAGACGCTCTCGACCTGTGCAGCCGATGTTGATGGAAAAAAACTTGCAATATCCTCGTTAATAACGCAGGCCTGCCCTGCATGAATACCTGCGTTTCGCGCGTAATCACGTGGATGTTCACGGTCGCGAATGCCGCCTTGTAAGTACAGTGGATAGGTTACTTGAGCGAGTATCCGCACCTTGATTAAATGCTGGACAGCTTTAAGCTGAGGGTATGCGTCCCAGGTAACTCGCGGAGTACCATCTTTCTTTTTTTGCGGGACACATCTATACGACCGATTAGCGGAGTGAGCTATTTGAGTTAGCTGCTCAGGTAAAACCTCTAGCACCTCGGCGAGTGTGGCGAGGTCTCGTATCGGCGCGTATCTATAAAAGGGTTTGAGCGGGTTCGGGAGCATTGAGTAGGTTCAAAGCTGCATAGGCAAGTTTTTCTTGTAGCTCAGGATCGAGGCCAGAAAGTTCTGCTTGGTCAGCTGCGAGGAAAAATAGAATTCCCGATGGCACACGCAATGCCTCGGCCAGTTTTTGAATCGTTGATAGTGTCGGGCCTTTGCGCTTATTCTGTTCGAGTAAAGACAGATACGAAATGGACATGCCAGCACGAGAGGCAAGATCAGCCTGTGTAAATCCCCGCTGAGTGCGGCAAAGGATAATTGCTTTTCCGAGGTTCATAGCTCAAGTAATTCAAAAAAATTGATATGGTTGCTGCATCACTCCGGGCCAAAAAACCGGCGGACGACTTCGGCAAGGTTTGTTGCGGAGTTGATGCATCTGGAAATAATCTCCAGTGCGCGCATCCCCAACTCCACATCGACCATTACCTCGTTATTCGCAGTCTTTAAGCAATGCTCAAGACGTAGGATCACGTTATCAAGCTCCGCAGTGATGCTGGCATCTAGCTCTTTATGCATTCGTGCGCGCAGCACCTTTAGGGTACCTACGCACTCCTTCAACAGATCGTATTTCATGGATTTCTCCGGTTTCCGGGCAAAGTTGCCCAGCCTTGCAAGCAAGCACCAGAACGGAGAGAGCTAGACACCGCAAACCATCCAAAAACCAGCATCCTTAATTACTTGTGTATTGATGTACACGGAACACCGATGACCAAGTCAGGACATCAACCTGATCCGATTTTGCTCCCGCATTGCTGCGGGGATCACGCCGATACAGCAGGCGAGACGGGACTACCAAGCTTTCACTTCAAGGCCTAAGAGAATCTCGATCTGTTAAAGAGCGCACCGGAGCGAATCGCTCCGCCGTGATTAATAGTGCATTAAATTTATCCATAAGTCAAATTTTTTCTCTTTTTAACACATAATCTGGCACAGGCAGGAAGATAAGATTACCAAATATCTGTTGCATGTAACGAAAAAACTGGTTACCATGCGTTTCATGTAACGGTGCGTATGGAGGTAGTTATGAGAGCAAGTACATCAGCACGGGTGCAGAAGCATCGTGCGGCACTGCGGGAAGCCGGGTTGCGTCCGGTGCAGATTTGGGTGCCGGATACGCGGCGCGCGGGCTTCGCCGAGGAGTGCCGCCGCCAGTCGCGGTTGTTGCAAGGCGATGCGCATGAACGGGAAACCGCCGATTGGCTGGAGGCGGCAGCCGACCGCGAAGGCTGGCAATGAGGCGCGGCGATCTGGTGACGGTGGCCTTGCAGGGTGATCTCGGCAAGCCGCGCCCGGCATTGGTGATCCAGTCCGATCTGTTCGATACGCATCCTTCCATAACGATTCTGCCGGTGACCGGTGAGTTGCGCGTCGCACCGCTGTTTCGCATTCCAGTAAATCCGAGTGAACTGAACGGCCTGACC
>JANPNS010000358.1:0-4638 GCA_031427575.1 Gallionellaceae bacterium | reverse complement strand
CCTTAAGGAGAAATTCATGCTGAACCGCAATTGCATTGCCGTATTACTGTTCGCAAGTTTACCGGGGATTGCGCACGCGGCGGAATCCTACACCATTGATCCGGCCCACACCTACCCCCACTTCAGCGTCAGCCATCTGGGCTTCTCCACCATGCAGGGACGTTTCGACAGAAGCAGCGGCAAAGTGACGCTGGATCGAGCCGCCAAAAAAGGTACGGTAGAAATAGCTATCGATGCCGGTTCCATCAGCACCGGATGGGCCAAGCGCGACCAGCACTTGAGCGGGCCGGATTTTTTCAACGCACCGGAATATCCCACGATCAGTTATAAATCAAGCGCAATAAAATTCAAGGGTGACACCCCATCCAGTGTGGAAGGCAACCTCACCCTGCTGGGCGTCACCAAACCGGTAACGCTCAGCATTGATGCCTTCAAGTGCGGCACCAACCCGATGAACCAGAAAGAACTGTGCGGCGCGGATGTCAGCACGCAGATCAAGCGCTCGGACTTCGGCATGAAGTTTGCGCTGCCCAACGTGGGGGACGACATCAAGCTGGTGTTCGAAATAGAGGCCTACAAAGACTAAGCGCCCATTAGCACAGACTATAGGGCAAGCCGTTAGGCTTGCCCTATATGTTTTCCGAATGAAAGTTCTCCCGACGCCTTGCGACAACATTCACACAACTGGCACAATGCGCGTCTCGTATTAATTAACCCAGCAGGAAACCATGTTCAGCAATATCTTCAAGAAAAATGAAACGCCCGCCACCACAGCGTTAGAGTCACAACATGCCAAAATTGCGACCGCAGCGCTGGTGGCTGCGCAGGAAGCCAGCCAGATAGCGGCCAAGGCTGAATGGGAAAGCAAACTGCAGGCGGCTATGGGTAACGACAGCGCACTGTTGGCTGTGGCGAAAGACTCGCCTTTGGTTGATATCAAGCACGCAGCCGTTCTCGCACTGCAAGGCGAAGCTGCGCTTAAATTGGCTGAGCGTGAATTCCGCACCCATGATCGTCGTGTCCACCGCACAGCCAAACAACGCTACGAGGCGCTGGTCGAGAAGCGCGAGTCACGCGAGCGAGCCAGCCAACTGATAGCAAGCGCCGCCGTACTGGTTAATGAATCGTTGATCCCGGCCAACCGCCTGGTCGAACTTGATCAAGCATGGCGAGCACTCGACCCGGCGTTATTGGAAAATGAACAGAACGCCGCTTTTGCCGACTTGCAGGCCAGGCTGGCGGCACTGGTATTCGAACGCGGCGATCACCTGCGATCTGCCCAGCGCTGGATAACGGACGCCAATCAGGCACTGACGCAACTGAATGCGGCCTGCGCCGACGTAGCAGCAGACAACAAAGAATGGGTCGAATTTGCCCCTGCTCTCGCCACAGCCAGCAAGAATGCACAGAACACATTGCTGGCCGTTCCTGCCACCCCACCCTCAACCATAGTCGAAAGCGCTGCCAGCGCAGCGCTTGTGGGCGCATTGCAATCTGCCTTGCACCAGGCGACGCAGATCGAAAGCCGACTGGCCATACTGGACAAGCTATATCAGGGTAGCCAGCCTGGTGGTGTGCAGCCTGATGATGCCGATTCAAATTCAACCCCTGTCCCGATCGCTGCACCTGCCTCACCCAGCCAGCGCTGGCAGGCACTGCCGCCCATCGCCGATACGCGCGTTGATAAGGCGCTGAATGCGCGCTTTGAAGAATGGCAGCGTGCGCAGGATGAAAAGCGTAAATCCCGTCAAGCCGAGAACAAGCAACGCGTCAGCGAGAAAAAAAAGGCGGCTCAACAAGGTCACATTCAGTCTCTGGAAGCAATCGTGGAAAAGGCCGAAGCCTCGCTCGCGGCGGGACATTTGACCGAGACCAGCAAACACCTGATCGCCATTCAGGAAGCGCCTGGCAGCGGTGCAGCGAACAGCGCCTTGCACGCACGTATCCAAACCGTGCAAGCTGAGTATGCGCGCCTCAAGGGGTGGCAACATTGGGGCGGCGGACGGGTGCGAGATGATCTGGTGCTGGAAGCCGAACAGCTGGCAAAAGCGGCTGCGGGTGAAAACGGCCAACCTCCAGCCAAACTGCCCCTCAAGCAACATGCGGACGCTATCGAAAAACTACGCACGGGCTGGAAAGAACTGGATCGTCTGGGCGGCGCCACCAGCCGCGAGCTGTGGCAACGATTTGATGAGGCGCTCAAAACCGCTTACCTGCCGGTGGCGGCGCACCTCGATAAATTAGCCAATGAACGAAAAGAAAATCTGGCCGCCCGCAGTGCATTGCTGGCCATGCTGGATGCGGTGAATATTAGCGCAGCAGAAAATAGTGCCGCGCCCGACTGGCGCGCCGTCGCCCGCGCGCTGGAACGTTTTCAAACCGAGTGGCGCAAACTCGGGCCAGTGGAACACACTGTGCCGCACAGGGAGCGCGATGCGCTGCTGGAGCACATGCGCAACAGCATTGCGCGCCTGGAAAACCCCTTGCAGGAAACGCGGCGCAGCGCGCAATCCACACGCGAAGAATTTATCGCCCGCGCCAAAGCACTCAGCACGGATGCGCAAAGCCGCGATGTCGTTGCCAAAGTGCGTGCACTGCAAGCGGAATGGCAACAGCACGCCAAATCACAACCGCTGCCGCGCAATGTTGAAAACGCACTGTGGATCGAATTCAAAGCGGCCATTGATGCCGTCTTCAGCCAGCGCGATGTCGCCTTTAGCGCCAAAGATGCCGAGTTAAAAGCCAACCAGGCCACGCGCGAGGCGTTAATTGCCCGCGTCGCTGAATTGAATCAAGATACCCCACCGGCTGAGATCAAACGCACGATAGCGACGCTTGAAACAGAATGGCGCAAAGCAGGCGAAGCCCCAAGAAGCGAAGCCAGCAAGCTGGATGAAAAATTCCGCAGCTCATGCCAGGCAGCGCTGCAGCATATCGCAGGCAGCGCACAACGTGTATGGAACACCACCTGCAATGCGCTGGCAGCCAAAGTGAAGTTGTGTGAAGAGCAGGAAGCAAGCGCCCAGCCCATTTCGGATATTGATGCACGCTGGTCAGCTGTACCCGCTTTACCGGCATCGTGGGAACAAGCTCTGCACAAACGCCTCAAGGGAGAGGTAGCTCCAGCCGCTGATGAATCACTGGACACCCTCCTGCTGCAACTGGAATCAACCCTCGAAATGCCCTCCCCTCCTGCCTTTCAGGATGCCCGGCGCGCGTTCAAATTAAGCGTAATGAAAAACACGATGGAAGGACGAGATTCCCAAAATTCCTCTACTGGCATCGAAGAATTAACAGCCGCAGCGCTGGGCTATGCGCGCATCAGCGCGGTGCAGCATGAACGGCTCGCTGCGATTTTTGCGGTATTGCGGGCGGGTGCGTTTGAAGTGCATGCGGATAAAATCAGGGTGCGCAGTCGCTGATTCCATTTCTGAAATTATTGAGCTTTTGATAAGTCACGACTCCCAGGGGGAGGTAATAATTCCATTTCCCGATAGAAATACCTTTGATTTTTCCTCTCCAACCGTTCGCCCTGAGCTTGTCGAAGGGTGCATTGGCACGGTTGGCATGGTTCGACAAGCTCACCACGAACGGGTTTTATTATTGTCGTTTCTATCGGGAAATGGAATAAGAGCCCCTCGCCCATAGGGAGAGGGGGCGAGGGTAGTTGCTGTCGTCATTTTGGTAAAGCTCAATAACAGCGTCGCTATCCGACTGCCATCGCAAATATTCCAGCCTGTCGAGGCTAGTAATTCCAATTCCAGTTTGAAAGTGATACAAGGCGGCGACAAGCGAGCGACGAAGACAGTACAAGTAGTACGGCTAGGAGCGAGCGCGGGTGCGTGGTTGTTGCCGATTCATCGGCTTTACAACCACGGCCTACCCCTTGCGGGTGCAGCCAACGCAGTAGCACTGATAAAATGGAATTGGAATAACTATAAATCAAAGTGAGCCATTGACACGACTCCCCAATATGTACATAATAATGTTCATATATGTACAGGAGGATCTATGCGGGAAACTACATTCACCGAGTTGCGCAATCGCGCCAAAGATTATTTCGACGCAGTCGAAGGTGGAGACACCGTTCGTGTCTTCCGCAATGGCAAAGCCATCGCAGAAATTGTGCCCGTCCGTTCCGGTGTCCCATCATGGAAAAGACAAACAACTCCACTAACGGTTAAAGGACTGTCCTTAAGCCGTGAGATTCTGAGCGACAGGAAAGACTCGGCGTGAAGGTGTTTCTGGACACTTCGGCCTTTGCAAAGCGTTATGTTGCCGAGCAAAGATCGGACAAGGTTATGAAATTGTGCCAACAGGCAGATAGTCTCGTCGTAAGCGTCATTTGCTTGCCAGAACTTATCTCCACGCTGTCCCGCCTTTTACGTGAAAAGAAACTCACCAAAGCAGATTACCGAAAATTGAAGGGTGACGCGATGGCGGATTTGGCAGATGTCGACATATGCCAGCTCACACCGGGCATACTGGTTTCAGTTGTTACGCTGCTGGAGTCGCATCCTCTTCGGGCAATGGATGCTCTTCATGTGGCCGGTGCACTCGCCGTTGAGGCCGATATATTTGTTTCCGCAGACCACAGGCAACTTGCGGCAGCTCGAAAAACCGGGCTCAAGATCGTTG
>JANPNS010000357.1:0-1565 GCA_031427575.1 Gallionellaceae bacterium | reverse complement strand
GTGACCGGGTAATATAAATTGCAAGTAATTATTTATAAAGGATAATATAATGAGCAACAAAACAATTCTACTGGTGGAAGACAACCCCGACGATGAGGCGCTGACGCTGCGCGCGCTCAAGAAGAACAACATCCTGAATGAAGTGACGGTGGTGCGCGACGGCCAGCAGGCGCTCGACTACTTCTTCGGCGAGGGCGCGTCCGAACGGCCCGCTCCGAGCGTGGTGCTGCTGGATCTGAAGCTGCCCAGGGTGGACGGCCTGGAGGTGCTGCGGCGCATCCGCGCCGAGCCGCGAACGCGCTTGCAGCCGATCGTGATCCTCACCTCTTCCGAAGAGGAACAGGACATCGTCAGCGGCTACAGCCTTGGCGCCAACAGCTACATCCGCAAGCCGGTGGATTTTACCCAGTTTATGGAGGCGATCCGCCAGCTCGGACTATACTGGCTGGTGTTGAATGAACCGGCCCCAGTCCAACGGGAGCAACTGAAATGATTCCGCTGCGCGTTCTGATCATCGAGGACTCGGAGAACGACGCCGAGCTGCTGTTGCGCGAGCTGCGGCGCGGCGGTTACGCGCCCGAGTTCGAACGGGTAGAGACACCCGAGGGACTGGAGGACGCGCTGGCCCGGCGATCCTGGGACATGATCATCTCAGACTACGCCATGCCGCGCTTCAACGGTGTGCAAGCGCTGAAACTCACCCAGGAAAAGGGGGGCGACATCCCGTTTATCCTCGTTTCCGGATAGATCGGCGAGGATGTCGCGGTCGCGGCGATGAAGGCCGGCGCTCACGACTATCTGATGAAAGGCAACCTCGCGCGCCTGCTGCCCGCCATCGCGCGTGAGCTGCGCGAAGCAAGCATGCGCCAGGAGCGACGGCAGGCGGATGAAACCATTCATCGCCTCGCCTATATCGACGCAGTCACCGGCTTGCCGAACCGCATCCATTTCCGCGAACTGGTGCAGGAAGCAATAGTGGCCGCGCAACGCGAGCAGCGCCCCATCGCGCTGCTGCTGATGGATCTCGACCACTTCAGGGATGTCAACGACACCCTCGGCCATGACCACGGCGACAGCCTGCTGCAGCAAGTCGGCCTGCGCCTGCGCAGCGCATTGTTTGCACCCGACGTGATCGCGCGGCTCGGCGGCGACGAATTCGGCATACTGCTGCCACGGCTGGCGGCAACCGGCGATGTGAAACTTGTCATCAAAAAGCTCCATGACTGTCTGGAAGCGCCGTTCATAATCGCCGGGATTCCGATTGTCGTCGAAACCAGCATCGGCGTGGCGAACATGCCAGAACACGCCGACAATGCGGATACGTTGCTGCAGCGGGCGGACATTGCCATGTATCGTGCCAAGCAGATGGCGAGCGACTACGCCGTCTACACGCCTGAATACAATTTGCACAGCCCGGAGCGGCTTGTGCTAATGGCGGAGTTGCGCGGTGCGATCGAGCAAAATCAACTCCGGGTGCATTTCCAGGCAAAGGTGAGTCTCAAAACTGGGTGCATAGTCGGCATTGAAGCGCTGGTACGCTGGCAGCATCCGCTCCACGGAATTAT
>JANPNS010000356.1:0-4494 GCA_031427575.1 Gallionellaceae bacterium | reverse complement strand
GTATCCAGAAGAGCGACCCCCAAAAGCAAACTATCTTCCACTATGACCTGAGTGGCAAACTCATCAATGAGAGTGACGCGCTAGGCATCCCGCGACGAGAGTACATTTATCTCGGCGATAAACCCGTTGCGGTGTGGGAGTGATCATGACAAATAAAACTTGCACACTTGCTCAAATGAACGTTGGCTCAGGCATGACTTCAATCGTGGCTCATGCTGTGCGTATCAGTTTACTCGCCCTATTCGGGCATGCGTCATTCCGGCGCAGGCCGGAATCCAGTGGTTTTAACAGACTGGACACCGGCCTGCGCCGGTGTGACGAACAAGGTATTTATGGAATGTGTTTAGGCTTTCTGTTGTTGCTGACCTGCGTCCCAGCATTGGCCGCCACTAGCACCCTGAATCCCACTGCCGATGCCTATGTTCAAGCGGGCAGCAAAAATGCCGCCAAAAACTTTGGTACTGCAACTAGCCTGATCACCGGCACCAGCGGCACGCTCGCCAGCAATTACGACAGCTACCTGAAATTCGATACCACCAGCGTCCCCAACATCACCACCGCCAAGTTGCGTCTGTACGCCGCGCTCAGCAGATCGGGCAGCATCGTCAGTACAGCCTATCCGGTGGCCGATACCACTTGGGGCGAGACCACGATCACCTGGAACACCAAGCCTGCGCTTGGCGTCGCCTTGGGCAACATCACTGTCGCGGCCACCACTTACGGGTGGTACGAAATAGATGTCACGTCTTACGTGCAAAGCGAATTTAACGCTGGGCGCAAAGTGGTCAGCTTTGCTTATCACAACAGTGCCAGCAGCAGGCCATACATTAACGCCCACTCCAAAGAAGGCATCAACAAACCGCAACTGCTGATCACTTATAACATCGCACCGACGGTCAGCCTGACGGCACCGGCTGCCAACAGCGTATTCAATGCACCGGCCAACATCACGCTATCGGCGACGGCTGCCGACAGTGATGGCACGATCGCCAAGGTTGAGTTCTATGCCGACAACATTCTATTAGGCACCAGCACCACAGCGCTTTACAGTTTCACTTGGAACAGCGCCCCGGCAGGCGCACACCAGATTGTTGCCAAGGCTTACGACAACTTGAACCTGATGACGGCCAGCGCCCCGGTTGCGATCAGCGTCAATGCGGCTCCCGCCGTTGTGCTGACGGCACCGGTAGCCAACAGCATCATCTCCGCACCCGCCAACATTACGCTGACAGCCAACGCAACAGACAGCGACGGCACGATCACGCAAGTTGATTTCTACAACGGAGTGACACTGCTCGCTACTGCGACCACTGCACCCTATAGTTTTAACTGGAATAATGTTGCGGCAGGAATCTACAGCCTCACCGCCAAAGCTACCGACAATCAGGGTGCGGTCACGACCTCGGCCACTGTTGCCATCACCATCAACACCCCGCCCACGGTCAGCCTGACCAGTCCGCTCAACGGCAGCGCCTACAACCAGCCGGCCAATATCACCCTCAGCGCCAACGCAACAGACAGCGATGGCAGCATCGCCAAGGTCGAGTTCTACGACAACGCTACTTTGCTGGGGACAAGCACCACTGCGCCTTACAGCACCATCTGGAACAATGCCCCGGCAGGCGTACACCAGATCACCGCCCAGGCCACAGACAACCTCGGCACAGTCACCACTTCCACCGTAGTCAATATCACCGTAGCGGAGGCCATCTCAGCACCTGCGCTGTACTACATCGAAACCGACCATTTGGATACGCCACGGCAGGTGTCAGACAACAGCGGCAAAGTGGTGTGGCGCTGGGAAAGTACCGATGCGTTTGGGGCGAATCTGCCGAATGAGGATGCGGATGGGGATGGGATTAAAACCGTGTTCAACCTGAGGATGGCGGGGCAGTATGCGGATAAGGAGACGGGGAGTTTTTATAACTACTACCGCGACCATTATTTCTCTGAGCTAGGGCGCTATGGGCAGAGTGATCCGATTGGGTTGCGGGGTGGGAGTTTCTCGACTTATGGATATGTGGGCGGAAACCCGGTTAGCTTTATTGATCCGATGGGATTAGTCCTGCAGTATGCTGATGCAGCATCAGACAAGGCGATGAGGCCGAGTATTAAACAAATAATGACAACCCCAGTGGGCAGAAAATTGCTAGGGAAGCTAAATAGTGATTCGCAGACTTATTTAATTCATAGCGGATTTAATTCCGCAGGTGAGAGTAATTTCCAACAAGGGAATGATGTTTACGTAGACCCGAATGCAGATATAGATGTTCCTCAGGAAAATGCGTGTAGCACTAGAAAATTTAGCACTACACGAATCTTGGCGCATGAACTAGGCCATCTAACAGGCACAGAAGATGGCCCATCTGATGCGGCAATGGAGAATGTGAATAAGTGGGAAAATCCGATTATGTTTCCACTTGAAAAATTCAACAGGACTAGATATTGGAAATGATGGCACGTCGGATGATGTCTACAAAAGAATTTAGTCTTAACCCTGGCAGACGCTACATTTATTTTATGAAAAGTTTTTTCTTATCAATATTTTTATTGGTTACACCTATTTCAATGGCATGTGAAATAGAGACATTCAGGGTTTACTATATACCCTTGGAAGTAAACTTTGTTGTTCCGCCAACTCGTGAAGATATTTTGAAACTGGCTAGCTTCGAGATAGATTCGGCCAAAATAACGTGCTTATTTGATTTGGTATCAAAACAAGTAGGAGTGGATGCAAAAGAATGGGATTACGGTAGATTCAGAGTGTTGATCCAGGATGCTAAAAAAGGGAAAGAGTTAATTATTTTGTCAGACAAAAAAGTTCTCTTTGAAAAAAAGGTCTACAAAGTTGATCCTAAAAAGATAGACGCCATTCTAGCCAAGATTAAAATCCGGGCGAAGTGGAAATAACTAAACCAGTCCGGTAGGGTGGGCACACGATGCCCACGCAGGATCAATGGGTCAGACTTGATTGATAAGTGAAAATATGAGTTTGCAAAGGCTAATGGAAATCAGCTGTAGAGCGGGATAACAAAGCGTAACCCGCTAGATATCTTAAAAAAGATGAATAGCTAAAACGAAATGAACAAAATGATTGCGATAACAACAGCCAAAACGAACACTATGCAGTGCGCTAAGAACGCCGCTAGACGTGCTGCGCTACATAGTGAAACTCCACACACGGTTGTCCGGTAGAGCGGGTTAGTAAAGCGTAGTCCGCCGGATGATTCTAAATTTTAAAGATGAATGATTAACGAAATTAATTAGGTTGTTAAAGTGAGAAGGCACGGCAAGGCAGATGATCTGTCTTCTGTCCTCTAATAAAGGAGTTACACATGAAAGCACTACTCGATTTATTCCGGCAGGTTACGCAAAAAGAAGAATTCGACGCGATCAAGATTGGATTGGCTTCGCCGGAAAAAATCCGGTCGTGGTCGTATGGCGAAGTGAAGAAGCCGGAAACCATCAACTATCGCACTTTCAAGCCGGAGCGCGATGGTTTGTTCTGCGCCAAAATTTTTGGCCCGACCAAAGATTATGAATGCCTGTGCGGTAAATACAAACGCCTCAAGCATCGCGGTGTGATCTGCGAAAAATGTGGAGTGGAAGTGACCTTGTCCAAGGTGCGCCGCGAGCGCATGGGCCATATCGAACTGGCCAGCCCGGTGGCGCATATCTGGTTCCTGAAATCGCTGCCGTCGCGTCTGGGCATGGTGCTGGATATGACGTTGCGTGATATTGAGCGCGTGCTGTATTTCGAGGCTTATGTCGTGACCGAGCCGGGCATGACCCCGCTCAACCGCGGACAGTTGCTGTCCGAGGACGACTATTTGGCCAAGCTGGAAGAGTTCGGCGATGAATTTTCCGCAGTGATGGGGGCGGAAGGTGTGCGCTCGCTATTGCGTGCGCTGGATGTGTCGGCAGAAGTGGAAAAGCTGCGTGCGGATCTGGAAGCAACCAGCTCCGAAACAAAAATAAAGAAATACGCCAAGCGCCTGAAGATTCTCGAGGCGTTCCTCGTTTCCGGTATCAAGCCGGAGTGGATGGTGATGCTGGTGTTGCCGGTGCTGCCGCCGGAGCTGCGCCCCCTGGTGCCATTGGATGGCGGACGCTTTGCCACCTCCGACCTGAACGATCTGTACCGCCGGGTAATTAACCGCAACAACCGGCTCAAGAGATTGCTGGAATTGAAGGCACCAGAAATTATCGTGCGTAATGAAAAGCGCATGCTGCAGGAATCGGTTGATTCGCTGCTGGACAATGGCCGTCGTGGCAAAGCCATGACCGGCGCCAACAAGCGCCCGCTGAAATCGCTGGCCGACATGATCAAGGGAAAGGGCGGTCGTTTCCGTCAGAACTTGCTCGGCAAGCGCGTCGACTACTCCGGTCGCTCGGTCATCGTAGTGGGCCCGACACTGAAACTCCATCAGTGCGGTCTTCCGAAGAAAATGGCGCTCGAGTTGTTCAAGCCGTTCATTTTCCATAAGTTGGAAG
>JANPNS010000355.1:0-3587 GCA_031427575.1 Gallionellaceae bacterium | reverse complement strand
CGGTGGTGCTGCAAATGATCGCGGTGGGCGAAGAAAGCGGCGACCTGGACGGCCTGATGTTCGAGATCGCGGAAATGTACGAGCGCGAGGTAAAAAGCCTCAGCGCCCAAATCGAACCGATCCTGATCGTGGGACTCGGTCTTATGGTGCTGATCCTCGCCCTCGGCGTGTTCCTGCCGATGTGGGACCTGGGCAAAGCGGCGATGCACAGATGATACAGAGGACTGAGGTTCGAGGACTGAGGACTGAGGAACGAGGAAAACATCCGTTCCTGCTATTGCCCTTACTCAGACCTCAGTCCTCAGCCCCCAGTCCTCGCTCGTCAAGAGGTTTCACCCTGATCGAGCTGATCGTGGTCATCATCATCATCGTGACCCTGATGGGGCTGTTCATGAATCGCGCGCTGTTCTACCAGGAGCAAGCGGAAAAAACCGCGATGGAACAGGTGGCAGGCGCGATACAAAGCGCGCTGACCCTGCAATACAGCCAGATCATGACGCGCGGCAAACCGTCCGATGTGGCGGCATTGGCGAAGGATAATCCGATCAACTGGCTGCAGAAAAAGCCGCGCAATTACGCCGGAGAATATTACGACCCCACCCCGCTGGCGGTGCAGTCCGGCAACTGGGTGTTCGACCTCAGGTCGCGCGACCTGGTCTATGTGGTGCGCAGCGCCGACCACTTCAAGCCGGGCAGGGATGGCAAGAAATGGATACGCTTTCACGTTGCCGTCCATTACGACCCATCGCGCCTGCCCTCGCTGCAAAACGCCCCGCCTGAACTGACCGGCATCCTGTTCGAGCCGGTCGAGCCGTATTCGTGGTTTTGATGAAAATTTATGGGTGCTAGAATACAGATTTCGTCGTTTCGGCGTAGGCCGGAATCCTGTATTCTAAATAGGCTGGACACCGGCCTTCGCCGGTGTGACGAACTATTAGGGGCTTTCTTATTGTTATGACCACTAACCCTGCTGAAATTTTCTTATGGCGCGCCCTGGCGATCTTCTTGTTGGTCGGCGCGGTATTTGGCGTCGCGCTGGCGCTGCTGCTCATCTTCAAGCCGCAGCTTCTGGGGCGCGTCAATCGCGTGGCGAATCGCTGGATCTCCACGCGTCACATCAGCCAGGCGCTGGATCGCAGCATCAGCATCGAGCACTGGTTCTATCAGCATCATCGCCCGGCAGGGATAGTCGTTGTGCTCGGGGCGAGCTATATGTTCGTTTACTTTAGCATCCTGTTTGACAAGGCAACCCTGCTGCGACATTGGGGTAGCCGGGTTCCGCCCAAACTGCTGGACGGCCTGCTTGACGCGCTGGTGCTGAGCGCGCTGGTTGGTGCAGCCGTCGCGTTCTTGGTAGGATTGTTTTTATGGCTGCGCCCCAGCCTGCTGCGCGGAATCGAGGCAGAGGCTAACCAATGGGTATCCACCAGCAGTGCCGCGCAGGTGCTGGATGTGTCGCATGATCAAGTGGATCGTTTTGTTGCGCGCCATGCGCAACGAGTCGGCTGGCTGCTGTTGCTGGGCAGTATTTACCTGTTTTTCGTGTTGTTCCGCCTGTTGGCGTAACGCGACCGCTGGTCAGTTGGGGTTGCAAGCAAATCAGACTTCGCTTACAGTGCTTCCCGCTTCGTCAAAGTCTTGCTGCGGCAAGGGCTTAACAGAGGAAGTGAAAGTACTCAATTATCCGGGCTGCGGCCCTTCGACTAGGCTCAGGACAGGCCTTAATACTTAGGAGAAAGAATAATGAAACGTCAAATCGGTTTTACCTTGATTGAGCTGGTGATGGTGATCGTGATCCTCGGCATCCTGGCGGCAACGGCATTGCCCAAGTTTGTCGATTTGTCTACCGATGCAAAGAAAGCATCTATCCAGGCTGTTGCCGGAGCGCTTTCATCTGGCGGCGTGATTAACTTCGCGCAACGTTCGATTAGTTCTGTGGCTGGTGTTGCGACTTCAGGTATTGCATGTGCTACCTTTGCACCTAGCCTGTTCGACGGCAACACTATTCCTGCTGGTTACGCTGTTAGCGGCACTGGTCCAACTTGTTCGGTTGACACAACGCCTACGGCTATCTCTGCCGTTGCTGTTCGCGTGCCGCCGATTAGCTAATAGCTCACGCGGGGTGCAGTAAACGCAGTGTATTGCACCGGATGTTGGGAATGAACAAGGGAGGCTACGGCCTCCCTTGTTTTTTGCCCGTTCTTTGCGCTTTTTGATACACTGGCATCTATCTAAATTCTGTTCCTGAAAGGCTACAGGACATGCGTTTGAGTGCCAGTCAAATCGAAGCGATCAAGCAGGAGACCGAACATTTCTTCGGCGCTCAGGCCGAGGTGTGGCTGTTCGGATCGCGTGTGGACGATACGGCCAAAGGCGGCGATGTGGATTTGTATGTACGCGCCGCGTCCGGCGATGCAGACCAATTGGCGGTCGCACGGTTTGCTTTCCTTGCGCGCCTCAAGCGGCGCATCGGTGATCGTAAAATCGATCCGGTGTTGCAACGCGAGGGCGGAGAGGTGTTGCCCATCCATGAATTGGCCAGGCAACAGGGAGTGAGGTTGTGAGTGCAGGCGTGTTTTTTTTGGTTTTAGCGCAATGCGAGACGCATGCGCGGCGTATGCAGTGGGCGAGACATGCGCTTCATTCGGTGGACGAGTGGCTGGAGTTGCGTCAAATGCGCAATGTGTTTGCGCTTGATGCTTCGGAAGCCTGGGACTACCCGGAAAATGGCGAATTACAAGCCGCAGTCGTGAACCAGGTATTTTCCGGCGCCACCAGGCTAGCACCATGTAACACTTCAATCTTCGCAAACCAACCCCTCCAAACCTCCCCTTGTCAGGGGAGGCTTAAACGCTTCCCCCCTGACAAGGGGGGACTGAGGGGGGTTGGTTTAAGGTGTTACTGCGTACTGGTAGAAATTTTGCAGCATGTGAAAAAATATGTTCAACCTTACCTTGGGCGCACCCATGCGTAATTCCATTTCTCAATTAAAAGTGCAATGTCGCAGGGTGCGTTTCACGCACCGCCATCATCATTGGTGCGTGAAACGCACCATCGATTACGGATGTTCGGTAATATGCCAGCGTGGCTTCACCCTGGTCGAGCTGGTCATGACGATGGTCATCGTCGGGATATTGGCCGCCGTTGTAGCCCCGCGTTTTTTTGATGCCAATGTTTTTCAGTCTCGCGGTTTTTCGGATCAAGTGCAAGCCTCGTTGCGCTACGCGCAGAAGATTGCGATTGCGCAGCGGCGTTTCGTTTGCGTGGCGTTCACCGCAACCACGGTCAGTTTATCAACGGGCGCTACGGCTGTCTGTGTTACACCGCTTCCGTCATTGACCGGGAGCGGGAACTATGTAATTACTGCTCCGGCAAACATTACGATCTCGTCTTTTCCGGCAACATTGAATTTCAACGGACTCGGGCGACCCAACGCGCCAACCACTGTGGTTACCGGTGGTGCCACAATCACTGTCGAAGCAGAGACCGGCTATGTGTACCAGTAACCCGCTTTTGCATCACGCGCGCAAGTAGCCCTCGGCGATTTGCGCTGTTAATAATTATGTACGGAGAGTATGGGTATGTTG
>JANPNS010000354.1:0-3095 GCA_031427575.1 Gallionellaceae bacterium | reverse complement strand
CACAAAATTTAATTCCGCACAACCTGTAAGAACATACAGGGTGTAGTGGGTAAAAAATTATGGCGGGTGCTATCCATATTTTTTCGCATCATTCAATCACCCCTCTGATGGAATAATTTTATTTCTAATGAAACGCCGATTGAGTCCTCCATTCGTGGTGAGTCCTTCGATACACTCAGGAGAGCCCTGTCGAACCATGAATAGAGGATGCATCACATGCAATGTGTCAGCTTGCTGCCCCTTCGACAGGCACAGGGCGAACGGACTTAATTGGTGTTTCCCTAATTCAAAAGTGCATGACTACCCCCTCTCCCGCAGAGCGGGAGATATATTTCGACTAATAAACAACCCCACAGCAAGACTGTGGGGTATTAAGCGGATTGTCCCTTGCTGTAAACCGCACCCCCATCCCAATTGCCCCCTCGCTACGCTCTCCCCCCCTCAAGGGGGGAAGGAGAAAGCGCGCTCCGTGGCAAGGCACGGGAAATCACAAGTTGAAATATGGGCTGGCCGCAAACTGGCGTTGAGTAAGCGGCCTTGTTATACTCATGTCAAGTAACATTTTTATCTTAGGGGTAGCGGAAAATGAAGAACATGGAGCAGGCGCGCTTTAATATGGTGGAGCAACAGATTCGGCCTTGGGATGTTCTGGACACGCGGGTGCTGGACTTGCTGAGCAAGGTTAAACGCGAACAATTTGTGCCGCCCGCCAGGCAGGAGATGGCCTTTATGGATCTGGAAATTCCGCTCGGGCACGGTGTTTCCATGTGGCAGCCCAAACTGGAAGCGCGGGTGCTGCAGGAGTTACATTTCAAGCCTACCGACCGGGTGCTGGAAGTGGGTAGCGGGTGTGGTTATCTGACGGCCTTGATGTGTCGGCTGGCAGCGCATGTGACCAGTGTGGAGATCGTGCCGGAATTACACGCCTTTGCCGAAAAAAATCTGGCCGCGCATCACATCGACAACGTGACTTTGGTGCTGGGTGATGCGGCGCAAGGTTGGCCGGGGTCTTACGGTGTGATTGTGCTAACCGGCTCGGTGCCGATTTTGCCGCTGGCTTTCCAAAACAGCTTGAAGCCGGGTGGCCGCCTGTTCGCCATTGTGGGCGACGCGCCGGCTATGCAGGCCAGGCTGATCACCTGTCTGGCTCCCGGAATATTCGACAGATCTACCTTGTTTGAGACCAATGTCGCTCTTTTGCAAAATGCGTTTCAACCCAAGCGTTTTGTTTTTTAATGGCGCATCCTACAGTTGAAATAATTTGAATTGTTGTGTAATATTAGAATATGTTAATATATTGCAAAGCTATAACAAACACAAAATCACTGCTTTTAGCATGCGCGACATTGGGCGCGGCCTTTTCGGCAGGGGCGACGGATCTGCTGGAGACCTATCATGCTGCACAAGGGCAGGATGCAGTGTTTGCCGGAGCTCGAGCCACACAACGGGCCGGACAGGAAAAGCTGGCGCAAGGCCGCTCCTTGTTGATGCCCAGTGTGAATCTGACGGCCAACAGCACATTTAATAACAGCGCCATTCAGTATCGCGGAGTCAGTCCTTCCCCCGGTGAAAACCGCTACAACAGCCACGGTTACGCCGTGAACCTGACCCAACCGCTGTTCCGCCAGCAAAGCTGGCAAGCCTACAGCGGGGCCGAATTGCAGGTGGCGCAGACCGAGGCTCAGTTCAAGAATGCCGGGCAGGAATTAATCCTGCGCGTGACGCAAGCCTATTTTGATGTACTCATGGCGCAGGACAGCGTGCGCTTAACTTTAGCGCAGAAGAGCGCCATTGCCGAACAATTGGAGCAAGCCAAGCGCAACTTCGAGGTCGGCAGCGCCACCATCACCGACACCTACGAAGCGCAGGCGCGCTATGATCTGGTCAGCGCGCAAGAGATCGCCGCGCAGAGCAATCTGGAAATCAAGATGAACTCGTTACAACAATTAATCAATGCCAAACCGGGCCAGCTACAGCAACGGGGGCAGCAATTCAAGCCGGAAGCGCCGCAACCGCCCGACATCGATAAATGGGTGGAGGAAGCGCAACAAAACAATCTGCAACTGGCCGTGGCGCGGGCTGCTGCGGAGTTAGCCGAAAAAGAGGTGGTGCGCAATCGCGGCGGCCATTATCCGACACTTGATCTGGTGGCAAATTATTCCAAAAATTCGGCTAACGGCGGTGGCTTTGGCGCGAACGACAGTCGCGCAACTGCGGTCGGGGTGCAATTCAACATGCCGTTGTTTCAGGGCGGGGCGACCAATTCCAAATGGCGCGAAGCCGCAGCTAACCGCGACCGTGCCCGGGAAGAGCTGGAAAATGTGCGGCGCAATGTTGATGTGCAAACGAGGCAGGCTTATCTCGGGGTAGTAAACGGCATTGCTCAAGTGCAAGCTTTGCAGCAAGCATTGAAGTCCGGCGAAAGCCTGCTGCAAGCCAGCAGGCTGGGGCAGGAAGTAGGTGTGCGCACCAACCTGGATGTGCTGAATGCGCAGCAACAGCTTTATTCCACGCAGCGTGATTTGTATCAGGCTGAATATAATTATCTGATCAGCCAGCTACGGCTGAAGGCTGCGGCCGGCACTTTAGCCGAAGCAGACCTGGCCAAGGTTAATCAGGCGCTTTATTAGGTTACCCCAATTTTCAGCACACTTAAGGGCACCTCTAAAAATTCAAAATCCTCAGTGAGACAAGGCGCGAGCAAAATAATTGCGACGCAGCATATACGTGATATGTAATTCCATTTCCAGATAGAAGCGCCCATAATTTTTTCACCTGCCGTTCGCCCTGAGCAAGGAGCTGGTTCATTGACGTAGAGGTTTGCCAAAAGACCGGAAGCAGGTGTTGGTGGCGGAACATTTGGCGCGGAAAAGAGAGTAAAAACCTCCACGAAATGTCACTTAGCTCATATAAAAAGCTGTTTTTTGAGAGCCTGTCGAAGGGTGTATTGGTGCGGCCAAGTGGTTCGACAAGCTCACCACGAACGGGTTGGATTGTTATCGTTTCTATCTGGAAATGGAATAAGCTCGTAGGATGGGTGGAGCGTAGCGATACCCATCTCCAATATTAAATGTTGGGTATCGCTACGCTCCACC
>JANPNS010000353.1:0-2177 GCA_031427575.1 Gallionellaceae bacterium | reverse complement strand
AATAGGCACATAATTCTGTAGGGGCGCGATTGTGTCAACTCCACACGCAGCTTGCTGCGTAGTGGATTGCCTGACTTTGTTGCATCGCGCCCTGATCTATAAGCAGGGCGTGATAAATCACGCCCCTACGATATAGCACTATTAATCGGGAAATGGAATAACATCTCAGCGGGTTTTCTTCTGTGCTTCCACGATTTCCTTGAACTGCTTCAATTCGCTTTCAATAATTGACAGCTGGTAATAATCCTTGCCGGCCAGCTTTGCCAGCTCCAGCTGCTCAATCGCAGCAAACAGGTTGCCATGCAGGGCATAGGCATACGCTACTGCATGATGATGCTCCTGCCGCCTGCCCAACGCCGCGTAGGCGCGCGCCTGTAACTCATACAGACGTGGGTCATTGGGGTGGTCGGTGACCTGGTCGTTAAGTAACTTGAGTGTTTCGTCAAAACGCTTGTCCTGTAACAGCAGCTCGGCGTAGTCGTAGGACAGGGCACGGTGCTGTGGAAAATTCTGGGTAGCAGTGCGATAGAACGCAATCAGCCCCTTGTCTTTTTTTGCCGCGTTTCGAATCTGCCCAGCCAGCGTGGCAATCATCGGGTTTTGAGAAACTTGTTTGTTTAGTGGAGAAAATTCCTGCGCGGCAAGAGCTGGCTTGCCGTTTTTCAGCAGCGCCAGTGCCAGTCCATAGCGCTGGGCGGTTTGATCGCCATGTTTTTGCGCGCCCAGCGCCGCAGTAAAGAAGGCCACAGCTTCTTGCGGGTTGCTCTGTGCGGCGCGTAACTTGGCGCGCACCAGCTGAAAATTGAGGTTGTCAGCAACCAGGTGATAGGGGATCTGTTGTACGCGGCTGGCAATATCGGCAATGCGCTCATTGGTGAGCGGGTGGGTGCGCAGGTATGACGGCGTGCTGTTGTCCAGCAGGCGCGCGGATTTTTGCAGGCGTTCAAAGAACAGGGGCATGGCGCGCGTGTCAAAACCGGACTTTTGCAGCGTAGCCAGACCGATGCGATCCGCTTCCAGCTCATACGTGCGGGTGAAATTCAATTGCCGCTGGATAGAGCCGGCCTGCACGCCGACTATGGCGGCTTGCGCCGCATCCGGGTTGCTGCGCGCAGCCAGGATGGCCACCGCGATGGCGGCCATGGCGGCCATCGTGTCGAATTTCTGGCCCGCCATCATGCGCGCCAGGTGATGCTGCGTGACGTGGGCAATTTCGTGGCTGAGCACCGAGGCCAGTTCGGATTCACTTTGCGCAGTGAGCATGAGCCCGGTGTTTACCCCGATAAAACCGCCAGGCAGCGCGAAGGCGTTGATGGTACTGTCGTCAAGCGCAAAAAAATCAAACTCCTGCCCCGGGTCGTTGCTGTTGGCAACCAGCTGGTAACCGAGTTGATTGAGGTAGTCGTTGACTTCGGTATCGTCCAGATAGCTTTTGTCGGCGCGAATTTGGTACATGCTTTGTTCGCCGATTTGTCGCTCCTGTTGCGGCGACAACGTTCCCTGCGACACATCGCCCAGGTCGGGCAGGTCATCAGCGCGACCCAGCAACGGTACACACAGCATGATCAGCAGAATTTTTTTCATGGGTAATAGGATACTCGCATTGCTGTGCAGTTCCCTCTGCTACCTGAGGTTATCCAAGTTTTACGCGCTGAGCCTGCAACTGGTTAAGCGTTGCGCTGAAATCCTCCACCCGCTTGCGTTCTTGATCTACCACTTGCGCCGGGGCGCGTTCGACGAAGCTGGCGTTGCCCAGCTTGGCTTGAGCCTTGGCGATTTCGCCCGACAAGTGGGCGATCTCTTTGTCCAGACGTTCACGCTCGGCGGTCGCGTCAATCTCGATTTTCAGCATCAGCTTGAAATTGCCGACCATGGCAACGGCCGCATCTGTGTCCGGCAATTCATCAAGCACGCTAACGTCGCTCAGCTTGCCCAGCGCTTGCAGATAGGGTGCGATGTTGTGCAGGGTAGTGGCATCGCCGCTGGTGATCAGCGGCACTCTCAGCGCGGGCGACAGGTTCATTTCGCTGCGCAGCTTGCGGCAGGCGGTGACTATATCCTGCAACAGCGTGATCTGTTCGATCGCAGCACTGTCTATTCTGGCTGCATCTGCCTTTGGATAAGGTTGCAGCATGATGCTGCGGCCTTTCTTCCCAGCCAAGGGCGCGACCTTTTGC
>JANPNS010000352.1:0-2612 GCA_031427575.1 Gallionellaceae bacterium | reverse complement strand
GTGGCGGTAGACGCGATCATCAACCAGAAGGGTCAGAACATGACCTGCGTTTATGTGGCGATCGGCCAAAAGGCTTCAACGATTGCCAACGTCGTGCGCAAGCTGGAAGAGCATGGCGCGATGAAATATACCATCGTGGTGGTGGCAACCGCTTCTGATTCCGCTGCCATGCAATTCCTGGCGCCATATGCCGGCTGTACCATGGGCGAGTACTACCGCGACCGCGGCCAGGATGCCTTGATCGTTTACGATGACTTGACCAAGCAAGCCTGGGCGTATCGTCAAATCTCCTTGCTGCTGCGTCGTCCGCCGGGCCGTGAAGCGTATCCCGGTGACGTGTTCTACTTGCACTCCCGTCTGCTGGAACGTGCCGCGCGCGTGAATGAAGAATATGTCGAGAAGTTCACCAAGGGCGCCGTCAAAGGCAAAACCGGTTCACTGACCGCACTGCCGGTCATTGAAACGGCGGCCGGTGACGTTTCCGCGTTTGTGCCGACCAACGTCATTTCGATTACCGACGGCCAGATTTTCCTGGAAACTGATTTGTTCAATGCCGGTATCCGTCCTGCGATCAACGCCGGTATTTCGGTGTCGCGCGTGGGTGGTGCTGCTCAGACCAAGGTTATTAAAAAGCTGGGCGGCGGTGTTCGTCTGGCCTTGGCGCAGTACCGCGAATTGGCCGCCTTTGCGCAATTCGCTTCCGATCTGGACGAAGCCACGCGCAAACAATTGGAACGCGGCCGTTTGGTGATGGAGCTGATGAAGCAGCCGCAATACGCGCCGCTGTCAGTGGCCGAAATGGCGGTTACGCTGTTTGCGATTAACAAGGGCTCGTTCGATGACATCGCGGTGAACAAGGTGCTGGCATTTGAATCCGCGCTGCACGCCTTCGTTAAATCGCAACACAAGCCTTTGATGGATTCGATCGAATCCACCAAGGATTTGTCCGCCGATAACGAAAAAATACTGATTGCGGCGATTGAGAAATTCAAGACCATTGCCGTTTATTAATCGCGCCCCTAAGCCGGAGTCAAGATAATGGCTGGAAGCAAAGAAATCCGCACCAAAATCAAGAGCGTTGAAAATACACGCAAGATTACGCGCGCGATGGAAATGGTAGCGGCGTCGAAGATGCGCAAAGCGCAAGAGCGCATGCGCGCCGCGCGGCCCTATGCGGAAAAAATTCGCCAGGTTGCCGCGCACTTGTCGCGCGCCAACCCGGAATATAAGCACCCATTTTTGATCAAGCGCGCTGCCGTCAAGAATATCGGCGTGATCGTTATTACTTCCGATAAAGGCTTGTGTGGCGGCCTCAACACCAACATTCTGCGTCTGGTAGTAGGACGGATGAAAGAATGGGAAGGCGAGGGCAAAAGCATTGCTGTGTGCCCTATTGGCAATAAGGGATTTGGCTTTATGTCCCGTATCGGGGCAAACGTTAAGTCACATATGACCGGGCTGGGCGATACACCGCATATTGAAAAGTTGATCGGTGCGGTCAAGGTGATGCTGGATGCCTACACGGCGGGCGAATTGGACGCCATTTATTTGAGCTACAACGATTTCATCAATACCATGAAGCAAGAGCCAAAGATGGAGCAATTGCTGCCGCTTACTAGCGAGCAATTGGGTACGGCACAGGACAGCTGGGATTATATTTACGAGCCGGATGCCAAGCTGGTCGTTGATGAATTGCTGACTCGCTACGTCGAATCGCTGGTTTACTCGGCGGTGACCGAAAACCAGGCGTCCGAACAGAGTGCGCGCATGGTGGCGATGAAAGCCGCATCGGATAACGCCAAGAGCGTGATCGGCGAGCTCAAGCTGATTTACAACAAGGCGCGCCAGGCTGCAATTACCAAGGAAATTTCAGAGATTGTCGGCGGCGCAGCAGCAGTTTAGTGTAAACCTCGCGTAGCGAGTCCTTGTCCCCCTCGCCCGCTTGCGGGAGAGGGCTGGGGAGAGGGAAAAACGAATCAATTTAGATTAGATGGGGAACCTCAAAATGAGTCAAGGAAAAATTGTTCAGTGTATCGGCGCGGTGGTGGACGTTGAATTTCCGCGCGACCAGGTACCCAAAATTTACGACGCATTGACCGTACAGGATGATGGCAGTTCGGTTGCTGAAAAAGGGCTTACGCTGGAAGTACAGCAGCAAATCGGCGATGGTGTGGTGCGTACCATTGCCATGGGTTCATCCGACGGCTTGCGGCGCGGCATGGTGGTATTGAATAGCGGCAACCCAATTTCTGTGCCGGTTGGCCACGGCACCCTGGGCCGCATCATGGACGTGCTCGGTCGCCCGATTGATGAGGCGGGCGAAGTCAAATGCACCGAACGCCGCTCTATCCATCAGAAGGCTCCAAAGTTCGACGAGCTGTCGCCATCGGTTGACTTGCTGGAAACCGGCATCAAGGTGATTGATCTGGTTTGTCCGTTTGCCAAGGGCGGTAAAGTGGGTCTGTTCGGCGGCGCGGGTGTAGGCAAGACCGTGAATATGCTGGAGCTGATTAACAACATCGCCAAGCAGCATGCCGGTTTGTCTGTATTTGCTGGTGTGGGCGAACGTACCCGCGAAGGTAACGACTTCTATCACGAAATGTCGGAAGCAG
>JANPNS010000351.1:0-8545 GCA_031427575.1 Gallionellaceae bacterium | reverse complement strand
GCCGGAAGAATTTTGTTCGCTGTCCACCGATTGACGTGAATCAGTTTTTGGAAGGTAAGTATGAATATTGACATCTTCACCATGACCATCAAGCTGCATACTGACTTCGATTTTGTAACTGGGCGCCGGAATCAGCCCCGCCAAGGGGTAATCCAGGACGTAGAGTTTATAAGCAATGACGCTTATCGGTAGTAGCACCATAATGGCGAGCACCGTGGCATATATGCCGCGCCGCGTGCCGTCGGAATTATTATTTGCCATTATCCATACCTAATCGCTACTTTTAAGACTAGGGCTCTCGAACTTGGCCGGACAGCAGCATTCTCAGCCCCCAGCCCACGCCAAATCCGGTCACATCACTTGCCACACTCCCCAGTCCACCTTCGCAACGGCTGGCGGACAAGTCCACATGCAGCCACGGCACGTCATGCTCGACGAAGCGTTTCAGGAAGCGTGCCGCGAGGATGTGGTCGGCTTCGCCATCCAGCGTGCATTGTTTGATGTCGGCAACTTTGGAATCCAGCGCAGGTTCGTAATCGTCGTCCATCGGGAAGGCACACAGCCGTTCGCCGCTTTGTTGCCCGGCTTGCACGGCCTGTTGCAGCAACATATCGCGGTTGCCTAAAACCCCCGAATAACGCGCGCCCAGCGCGACATGCATGCTGCCGGTGAGCGTGGCGAAATCGATCAGCAGATTGGGTTTTGCGCGTGAGGCGAGGGTGAGCGTATCGGCCAGCACCATGCGGCCTTCGGCATCGGTGTGCACGATTTCGATGGTGGTGCCATTCAACGCTTTGACGATGTCATTTTGTTTGTAGGCTTTGGGGCCGATGTGGTTCTGCGCGATAGCCAACCAGCAATCTATATTCACCGCCAGCTTTTGTTGCGTGGCAGCGAGCAGAATACCGAGCGCAACCGCCGAGCCATTCATATCTTCATGCATGCCGTGCATATAGCGCGCTGGTTTCAGGTTGTGCCCGCCGGTATCGAAGCAGATGCCCTTGCCAACCAGCGCCACGGTTTGTTTGGCTTTGGGATGTGTATAGCGCACATGCACAATGGCAGCGTCCTCGTCATGACTGCCCTGCGCCACCGCCACAAAAGCACCCGCGCCCATCTTGCGCAGTTTCTTCAGGTCAAATTCTTCAAGCTCCCACTTGTTGGCATGCGCCAGTTTTTTTACCCGCGCCCGATACAGTGCCGGGGTTAATTCGTTCGGCGGCAACATAGTCAGAGTGCGGCACAGCAGGTTGCCTGCCGCCTGCGCCTTGAGCGCGGCAAATACTCCTCCAAGCGTAACATTCCCTCCCCTTTGCAGGGGGAGGGTTAGGGTGGGGGTAGAAGCGCGGCTACCCTGCTGAGGTACCCCCATCCTAGCCTTCCCCCTCTCAGGGGGAAGGGACTGCCCAGCTTTCAAGTCGATGCCATACAGCGCGATCTTTTGCAGCGGTTTGCGCTGGTCTGCTTTTTTCTTGTGCAGCGGCAGCGGTGCGCCGTTCACCCACGCCGCATACACCGCCGCCTCAGCGGCCTGCTGGCGCTGCGCCGCATCGCCCTGCACCACGATGGTGACGTTGGCCGGCTGCTCGTCCAGCAGCAACTGCATGGCCTTGCGCACCTGCGTCTGCACGGCAAAATGGGCCTTGCTGAAATCCAGCATGGCCCAGACGATCAGGCTGCCGTCATCGGCATTTGCCGCCACGGCTGATTTCCCCAATTCCTCTATTTTTATCTCGCGCCGCTTGAGGATGGCGGTCAGCAAATCGCGATGCGGCAGCTCTTTAGGCAGGCTCTTCCCTTTGGGCAACAACACCAGCAGGTGCGATGCATTCAGGGTTTTTGGCAGGGATGAAGAAGTGGTCAGTTGTGCTAGCATTACGTCCTCGCAAGTCATTCGTTCAATACTGCGATTATACGGCCATCTTCGCGAAGCATTATTGATTCTACCCTCTCCCTAACCCTCTCCCTGCAAGGGAGAGGGAATATAGAGGGCTTTTAAAAAGTTTAACGGAGTGTCTAAAGTAATGCGCCAATATTTGTATTTAATGAAACACGTGCTGAACCACGGCACAAAAAAGAACGACCGCACCGGCATCGGCACAATCAGTGTGTTCGGCTACCAGATGCGCTTTGATCTGCAACACGGCTTCCCGCTGGTCACCACCAAAAAATGCCACCTGAAGTCCATCATCCACGAACTGCTGTGGTTTTTACAGGGTGACACCAATATCAAGTATCTCAAGGAAAACGGCGTCAAAATCTGGGACGAGTGGGCGGACGAGAATGGCAACCTGGGCCCGGTGTACGGCAAGCAATGGCGTTCATGGACTGCGCCTGACGGACGCACTATCGACCAACTGGCCGAAGTGATCGCACAAATAAAAAAGAATCCGGACTCACGCCGTCTGATCGTTTCTGCCTGGAACGTGGGTGAACTCGACCAGATGGCGCTGGCTCCCTGCCATGCTTTCTTTCAATTCTACGTAGCGGATGGCAAGCTCTCCTGCCAACTGTACCAGCGCAGCGCGGATATTTTTCTCGGCGTGCCGTTCAACATCGCTTCCTACGCGCTGCTGACGATGATGGTGGCGCAAGTGTGCGATCTAAAGCCGGGAGATTTTGTGCACACCTTCGGCGATGCGCACCTGTACTTGAACCATATGGAACAGACACGCGAGCAACTGTCGCGCGAACCGCGCCCGCTACCGACGATGCGGCTTAATCCATCCGTAAAGGATATTTTTGGATTCAAGTTTGAGGACTTTACGCTTGAAGGATATGACCCGCATCCGGCGATCAAAGCGCCAGTCGCGGTATGAAAAACTCTTATCCCGGCACCGGTATGAAGCCGCGCGTATCGCTGATCGTGGCCATGGCGAAGAACCGCGTGATCGGCGCCAACAACACGCTGCCGTGGCACTTGCCCGCCGACCTGAAGCACTTCAAGTCACTCACCATGGGGCATCATATCGTGATGGGTCGCAAGACTTATGAATCAATCGGCAAGCCGTTGCCGGGGCGCACTTCAGTGGTGGTGACGCGCAACGCGGACTATGCGCCGCCGGGTGTGGTGGCGGCGAACTCGCTGCGAGCTGCGCTGTCAGTGTGCGTGGGTGACACGGAAATTTTTGTGATCGGCGGAGCGGAGATTTTTTCGCAAGCACTGGAATTTGCAGGCTCGCTCTACATCACCGAAATAAAGCGGGATGTAGCCGGTGATGTTTCGTTCCCGGAGTTTGACAAGACGGAGTGGCAAGAAATTTCACGCGAGATACATCATCAGCAAACACCGGAGCCGCTGGAATATCACTTTGTCGAGTATCGGCGCAATGGCTGATAACTATAGGGCACCTCTAAAAATTCAAAATCCTAAGCCAGGCAAGGCGCGAAAGGAATTTTAGCGCGCCGCATATGTTTGATATGTAAGCGTTAAAATTTATTGAGTAACGCAGCATCGCGACGGAGTTTGGATTTTTAGAGGTGCCCTATACATAGCGACAGAAATCGTAGCGAGCGGCTCTGGGGTGGGGGAGGCCGGAGCGCAGCGCCCGGAGCATACACGTTAGTATGTGAGGAGCGCGAGCACCACCCTGACAATTCCGCATCAGCTTTAGCTGATAGCAGATTGCGTACTTTTAGTGCGACCCCGCCCCAGAATTGCGTAGTAGATTTATGTCGCTATGTATAGCACTCGCCCTTAAGAACTACTTGCGTAGCAAATTGCCGAGTGCGTCGGCCAGATAGCCAAACTTAAAGCGAAAACCGGCAGCAGTTATCTTGACAGGCAATACTTTTTGTCCTTCCAGCAACAGGTCGGCGCGTTCGCCCATCGCTAATTTCAGCAACGGCGCGGGTGCCGCAAATAGCGCAGGGCGATGCAGCACTTTGGCCAGGGCAGCGGTAAATTCTGCATTGGTGACCGGTTGCGGCGCAGTCATGTTATATGGCCCGCTGGCTTGAGCATCGCTTAACAATCTGAGCACCATCGCCACATAATCGTCGATGTGCACCCAGCTCATCCACTGTTTTCCGTCACCCAGACGCGCGCCCAAACCGAGCTTGAACGGCAACAGCATGCGCCCCAGCAAACCGCCGCTGTTGCTTAACACCAAACCGGTGCGCAACAGACACAGCCTCACGCCAACTTGTTCTGCACCACGCGCCGCGTCTTCCCACGCTTTGCATAACGACGCGGCAAAATCTCCTCCGGCATCCGCCGCCTCGTCCAGCGCAACATCGCCGCGATTACCGTAATAACCTACCGCCGAACCGCTTAGCAATACCACTGGCTTGCTCCCGGCAGTAGCGATATGTTTCACCAGCTCCCCGGTGAAGGTGACACGACTCTCCCACAAAACCTGCTTGCGGCGCGCCGTCCAGCGCGCATCCACAATCGGCTCACCCGCCAGATTGATGACCGCATCGAAAGTTTTGCCGTGATGCCACTCGCCAAACGCAGCCATCGCGTGTACCCCTGCGCCGCATTTAACCGGAACAGATGCCGGATTGCGGCTGAACACCGTCAATTCATGCCCTTGCGCCAGCAATGCTTGGCACAGCTGTCGGCCGATCAGTCCGGTACCACCAGTGATAAGAATGTGCATACGGCTGTACCCCTATCTTGCAGCTACCTCACGCAATCAACATAGTAACGCGGGCCGCCATCCATCTGCTCGGTTACCAGACCGTGAATATCGCTTTCGAAACCTGGAAATTTTTGATTGAAATCACGCGCGAACTTCAGGTAATCCACTATGGTTTTGTTGAAGCGCTCGCCTGGAATCAGCAGCGGGATGCCCGGCGGATAAGGCGTCAGCAGCACGCTGGTAATGCGCCCTTCAAGATCGTCAATGGCCACACGGTCGATTTCGCCGTGCGCCATTTTGGCAAACGCATCGGAGGGTTTCATGGCCGGTTCCATGTTCGACAAATACATTTCGGTGGTCAGCCGCGCCACGTCGTTGGCCTTGTAAATGTCGTGTATCTGATCGCACAGGTCGCGCAGGCCGACCTTTTCGTAACGCGCATGTTTGGCGACGAACTCCGGCAGCACGCGCCATAGTTGCTGGTTCTTGTCATAGTCATCCTTGAATTGCTGCAACTCGGTCACCATGGTATTCCAACGTCCTTTGGTGATGCCGATGGTGAACATGATGAAGAAAGAATAGAGGCCGGTCTTCTCCACCACCACGCCGTTTTCCGCCAGATATTTGGTGACGATGGCGGCCGGAATGCCGGAGTCGGCGAAGTCGCCATCCACATCCAGACCCGGCGTGATGATGGTGGCCTTGATTGGATCGAGCATGTTGAAACCGGGTGCCAGGTTGCCAAAGCCATGCCAGCGGTCACCCGCGCCCAGCATCCAGTCTTCACGCGACGCCATGCCTTCTTCAACCAGATAGTCTGGCCCCCACACCTTGAACCACCAATCGGCGCCCCACTCTTCGTCTACCTTGCGCATGGCACGGCGAAAGTCCAGCGCCTCGGTAATGGATTCTTCCACCAGTGCGGTGCCGCCCGGCGGTTCCATCATCGCTGCCGCCACGTCGCATGAGGCGATAATGGCGTATTGCGGGCTGGTGGAGGTGTGCATCAAATACGCCTCATTGAAACAATCGCGGTCCAGTTTGCGTGTCTCACTGTCTTGCACCAGAATCTGCGAGGCCTGGCTCAATCCGGCCAGCAGCTTGTGGGTCGATTGGGTCGAGAACATCATGGATTCCTTGCACGGCGCACGCCCCTCGCCGATGGCGTGCATGTCCTTGTAAAAATCGTGGAAGGTGGCGTGCGGCAACCAGGCCTCGTCGAAATGCAGCGTATCAATTTCTCCGTCCAGCATTTCCTTGATGGTTTCCACGTTATATAAAATGCCGTCGTAGGTGCTCTGGGTGATAGTCAACACCCGCGGCTTGGCCTTCTTGTTACGGGCAAACGGGTTGGCTTTTATTTTTTTGCGGATATTTTCCGGCCTGAATTCTTCCAGCGGAATCGGCCCGATGATGCCGAAATGATTGCGTGTCGGCATCAGGAACACCGGTATCGCGCCGGTCATGATGATGGAATGCAGCACCGACTTGTGACAGTTACGATCCACCACCACGATGTCGTCGGGCGCCACGGTGGAATGCCACACAATCTTGTTGGAAGTGGAGGTGCCGTTGGTCACGAAATACAAATGATCGCAATTGAAAATGCGCGCCGCATTGCGCTCGGATGCCGCCACCGGCCCAGTATGGTCAAGCAGTTGACCCAGTTCGTCGACCGAGTTGCACACGTCGGCACGCAGCATGTTCTCGCCAAAAAACTGGTGGAACATCCGCCCCACCGGTGATTTTAGAAACGCGACTCCGCCGGAATGGCCAGGGCAGTGCCAGGAGTAGGAGCCGTCCTGGGCATAGTGCACCAAAGCTCGGAAAAACGGCGGGGCAAGTGAATCCAGGTACAATTTTGCTTCGCGAATAATATGACGCGCCACAAACTCCGGCGTATCTTCGTGCATGTGTATGAAGCCATGCAACTCACGCAGGATGTCGTTCGGAATATGGCGCGAAGTGCGCGTTTCACCATAAAGAAAGATCGGTATATTGGAATTTTTGAAACGGATCTCTTCCACAAAAGCGCGTATGTTTTTCAGAGCGGTCTCGGTTTCTTCCTTGCTGCCGCCGCCAAATTCCTCGTCATCAATCGACAGCAAAAAAGCCGAAGCGCGGCTCTGCTGCTGGGCGAATGAAGTCAGGTCACCGTAGCTGGTAATACCCAGCACTTCCATGTCTTCCTTCTCGATAGCCTCGGCCAAAGAGCGCACGCCCAAGCCGCTGGCATTTTCCGAGCGGAAATCTTCGTCGATGATGATGATGGGGAAGTTAAATTTCATTCAGTACTCCTTAAGGAGAAGTGCGGCCCGACAACTGACAGGCGCGGATTGTCGCAGATTTTAGAGGTGATGCAAGGGGGATTTTTGTCGCCGGAACTGCATACGGGTTACATCTTGGGTAAGGTCACACCGACCTGCCCCTGATATTTACCACCGCGGTCTTTGTAAGACGTTTCGCACTCTTCATCGCTCTCAAAGAATATCACTTGCGCTACGCCCTCGTTGGCGTAAATCTTGGCAGGCAGCGGGGTGGTGTTGGAAAACTCCAGCGTTACATAGCCTTCCCACTCCGGCTCAAACGGGGTGACATTGACGATAATGCCGCAGCGCGCATAAGTACTCTTGCCCAGACAGATGGTCAGCACGTTGCGCGGAATGCGGAAGTACTCCACGGTGCGCGCCAGCGCGAATGAGTTGGGCGGTATGATGCAGAAATCGTTATTCACCTCGACGAATGAATTCGGATCGAAATTTTTCGGATCAACGATGGTGCTGTTGATGTTGGTAAACAACTTGAATTCTTTCGAGCAGCGAATATCGTAGCCGTAGCTGGACGTACCATAGGACACGATGCGCTTGCCATCCACTTCTTTTACCTGACCCGGCTCGAACGGCTCTATCATGCCGTGCTGCTCCGCCATGCGGCGGATCCATTTATCTGCCTTAATACTCATTGTTTTTTAGTGAAACGTGAAATGTGAAATGTGAAATGTGAAATGTGAAAACCATAAGCCGGTTCTACGTTTCACTTTTCACTTTTCACTTTTCACGCTTCTCCTTATGTATTTTGCACAACAATTTTCGGGAACACCGCGCTGTGGTCTTGCGCCATTTCTGCAATCTTCACTGCAATACGGCGCGCTATCTGTTTGTACACTTTGGCAATCTGCCCGTCAGGATCGGCCACCACGGTCGGGTTGCCGGAATCAGCCTGTTCGCGGATGCGAATATCAAGAGGCAGCGAACCCAAAAATTCGACGTTGTAATCGCCACACATTTTTTCGCCGCCGCCTCTGCCGAAGATATGCTCCTCATGGCCGCATTGCGAACATATATGTGTACTCATGTTTTCCACGATACCGAGTATCTTGATGTCCACTTTTTCGAACATCTTGAGCCCCTTTTTCGCATCCATCAGCGCAATGTCCTGCGGCGTGGTCACGATAATCGCGCCGGTCACCGGCACCTTCTGCGCCAGGGTCAACTGAATGTCGCCGGTGCCCGGCGGCAAATCCACTACCAGATAATCGAGGCCATCCCAGCGCGTCTGATGCAGCAACTGATCCAGCGCTTGCGTCACCATCGGGCCGCGCCACACCATGGGCGTATCGTCGCCCTGTATCATGAAGCCTATGGACATCGCCTGCAAACCATGTCCCTGCATCGGCTCGACCGACTTGCCATCGCGCGATACCGGCTGGCCGGTGATACCCAGCATGGTGGGCTGCGAAGGGCCGTAAATATCTGCATCCAGAATACCGACACGCGCGCCTTCTGCGGCCAGACCCAAAGCGAGATTAATCGCCGTTGTCGATTTGCCCACGCCGCCCTTGCCGCTGGCGATCGCAATAATATTTTTAACCCCGTCCACCAGCTTCACACCGCGCTGCACTGCATGTGATACCACTTTACTGGTAACGGTTGCTTCAACCTTGTCTACTCCAGGGAGGG
>JANPNS010000350.1:0-1536 GCA_031427575.1 Gallionellaceae bacterium | reverse complement strand
CAAGCTGATTTCATGGAAAAGCAAGCTTCCCAAAGCTACCTTTGGGGAATCCAAATTAGGAATAGCATCAGGAATCGGGATAATCGGCTCGAACGAGATGGAAGACGGCGACACAGCCGGTTGGGACGGGTTATATTGCCTGGTTTCAGGCCAAAGCAGCCAAGTCAAAATGGATATAGCGATTACAAACACGACAGGCATGACGGCTCTTTGTGGCAAAGCTGGTTTCACATTCATTTTTTAGTGGTATCCCCCCATTTTTAAAATGGGCTTACAGGAAAAAATTACGGCTCGCTTACAGTCGCAAGTGTAGCAGGGCTTGATGAATTTGTACCGGATCGATAACGAACAATCTGAGTTAAAATAACAGCCATCATGCCTAATATCATTGTTGCCGCACTATACAAATTCGCCCCGCTGCCGGACTACGCCGAGATGCAAAGTGGCTTGCTCGATTATTGTTTGGCGCAAAGGCTGAATGGAACCTTGTTACTTGCTGCGGAAGGCATTAACGGAACGGTGGCGGGATCACGCACCGGCATTGATGCCTTGATCGCTTACCTGCGATCAGATGCCCGTTTGGCAGATATTGAACACAAAGAATCCGGCGCTGACAAAATGCCTTTTGACCGGATGAAAGTGCGCCTGAAAAAAGAAATTGTCACGCTAGGCGTGCCAGGTATAGACCCCAACAAAAAAGTAGGCACTTACGTGATGGCGGATCAATGGAATGATTTGATTGCCGACCCGGAAGTGGTGCTGATAGACACTCGAAATGGCTATGAGTACGACATCGGCACTTTTCAAGGTGCACTTGACCCGCACACCACCAGCTTTCGACAATTTCCCGAGTACGTCCGCAAGAACCTCGATCCGGTCAAGCATAAAAAAATAGCCATGTTTTGCACGGGCGGAATTCGCTGCGAAAAAGCCAGCTCTTACATGCGTGAGCAGGGGTTTTGAAGAGGTCTATCATTTGCAAGGTGGCATACTCAAATATCTGGAAACTGTCCCGGCTGAACAGAGTATGTGGCAGGGTGAGTGCTTCGTGTTTGACCAGCGGATTTCAGTCGGCCAGGGTTTGCAAGCGGGTACGCACGAGCAATGCTTTGGTTGCCGTCACCCGGTTTCACCGGATGAAAAGTCTTCACCTAAATATCAGCTTGGCGTATCCTGTCCCCATTGCTTCGATCATCTGCCCGAAAAAACCCGCGCCCGTGTAGCCGAACGGCAGAAACAAAATGAGTTGGCGCTTAAAAGAGGCCAAGCGCATATTGGAGTGACTCAGAAAAAAGCAGGGCAGCACTAATAATCCAGTTTTCGCCGCAATGCGGCGTTGCCCTACATAAAATGCAAAATTGGTCGAAATATAGGGCGTCTCTAAAAATTCAGAGTTCGCCCAAATGCAAGGCGCGAAAAAAATTTCGCAGCGCCGCATATGTTTGACGCACCGGATTCGCCTCGCCCGCGAGGTCCGCCTCCCAGGCTGGTTCGACGAAAGCGAAGTTGATGGTCTCCTGGTAATCGCAGGCCGCG
>JANPNS010000349.1:0-2892 GCA_031427575.1 Gallionellaceae bacterium | reverse complement strand
TCGCATTCGACCTGGAACAGTTGCGCGTGTGCCTCGCCCTGAGTGGACAGCACGGTGTACTTAGGTAACGCCAAGCGCTTGCTTTGCAGATATTCCTGCAATAGGGTTTTGTAATCTTTGCCCAGCGTCTGCGCGTCGGCTTGGGCAATGAAAGGCACATACAACTTCAGCACCACGCTCTGCGCCCCATCAAAACCTGCGTCCAGAAACACCGCGCCAAATACTGCCTCCATTGCGTCGGCAAGAATAGACGGGCGGCGAAAGCCTGCGCTCTTGCGCTCGCCTTCGCCCAGCAGCAACAGCTCACCCAAGTCTAACTGCTGAGCCAGAATATACAGGGTCTGCTGATTGACCAGATTGGAACGCAGTCGCGACATATCCCCTTCTGGTAAATCGGGATGAGAGTCATACAGGTGTTTGGCAATAACCAGGTTCAGAACGCTGTCGCCCAAAAACTCCAGGCGCTCATTGTGTGCCGCGCTGTGGCTGCGGTGCGTCAGCGCACGCTGCAACAACTGCGGCTGCCTGAAGACATGGCCGAGCTGGCTGCACAATGCGTCGCGGCTCATCGACTTATTTAGCGCCGCTGCTCGGGTTGAAATCGAGTAACAGAGTGGCGTTGCCGACTAACGGTAGCCTAATTTGGTAGCTGGCACTCAGCGTTAGCCCACTTTCGTTCCTGCTTATTTCGATATCGTTCGCATCGATAATAGAAATATTGTTCATCATGGCGCGTTTGTCATATGATTCACGGATAGCTTTGGGCGGAGCGGTCTGCATTTCCGGATCGTGTGCGATAGAAGATAAAATATCTTTTATTTCCGCATTTTGAATATAGCCCGGAATAAGCTTCATGGCACCAATTCCAACTAGAACAAGTATCACTACCCATATCAATAATCCGGATAAGGTCACGCCATTCTGCTTGTTTGATATTATTTTCATCATGTCCTCCTCAGTTAATGGATAATCCTATGCGCTTCAAATCACTAAAATTCATCCATATCATAAACGCTTTGCCGACTATCAGCTTGTCCGGCACAAAGCCCCAGTAACGGCTATCGCGGCTGTTATCGCGATTGTCGCCGAGCATGAAGTAATGCCCGTCCGGCACGGTGCAGCGCACCCCCCCAGCTATGTATGCACAATTTTCGCGGTGTGGAAATTCCGCTACCGAGGCTATATGCACACTGGGCGCATCCGGATTAATCAGCATCGGATGGATGTGTCCCGCCAGGTTTTCATTGTAACGCTCGGTATGCACAAAGTTCAGCGCAGCTTCCACATAGTTATAGTCACCGTCGCGCTGCTGCTCTTGCAACACGCCGTTTACCAACAATTGCTTGTTGCGGTATTCGATGGTATCGCCGGGCAAACCGATCACGCGTTTAATAAAGTCGGTAGAGGGGTCTTCCGGATAATGGAACACCATCACATCTCCCCGGCTGGGGGAATTAATTTCTATCAGCTTCTTGCCGATGATAGGCAGGCGGATGCCAAAAGTAAATTTGTTCACTACAATAAAATCGCCCACCACCAACGTGGGCCTCATCGAGCTGGAAGGAATCTTGAACGGCTCGACCAGAAACGAACGCAACAGGAATACCACCAGGATCACCGGGAAGAAACTCTTGGAGTATTCCACCCACCACGGCTCCCTGCCCTGTGGCGCACGGTTGGGTCGCAGCACGAAACGATCCAGCAGCCACACGCCGCCCGTGATCAGCAGCATGACAAACATGATTAACGAAAAATCCATTTAACTTCCTTTTATACTCCCTCCCCCTCTGGGGGAGGGTTGGGGAGAGGGTTACCCCTCTCCCACAGGGAGAGGGCTGGGGTTAGGGCTATTTATCGCCCACTTGCAGGATGGCCAAAAATGCCTCCTGCGGAATTTCTACATTGCCCACCTGCTTCATGCGTTTTTTGCCGGCCTTCTGTTTTTCCAGCAATTTACGCTTGCGTGAAATGTCGCCGCCATAGCACTTCGCCAGCACATTCTTGCGCAACGCCTTGACGTTTTCGCGCGAGATGATGTTGGCGCCGATCGCCGCCTGGATCGCCACGTCAAACATCTGGCGCGGAATCAGTTCACGCATTTTGGCCGCCACTTCGCGTCCCCGATATTGACTGTTGCTGCGGTGCAGAATGATGGACAGCGCATCCACTTTCTCGCCATTGATCAGCATATCGACCTTGACTACATCGGCCGGGCGATATTCCTTGAACTCATAATCCATCGAGGCATAACCGCGCGAAATCGATTTCAACCGGTCAAAGAAGTCGAGCACGATTTCCGCCATGGGAATCTCATACACCAGCAACACCTGCTTGCCGTGGTAGCTCATGTCGAGCTGCACGCCGCGCTTTTGCGTGCACAATGTAATTACCGCGCCGACATATTCCTGCGGCATATATAGGTTGACCGTCACGATGGGCTCGCGAATTTCCTCGATCTTGGACGGGTCGGGCATCTTGGACGGATTGTCCACCATCAGCACCGTGCCGTCGCGCAACAGGACTTCATAAATCACCGTTGGCGCGGTGGTAATAAGGTCCATGTCGAACTCGCGCTCCAGCCTCTCCTGCACGATTTCCATATGCAACAAACCGAGAAAGCCGCAACGGAAGCCGAAACCCAATGCCTGCGACACTTCCGGATCGTATTGCAATGACGCGTCATTCAGCTTGAGCTTTTCCAGCGAATCGCGCAGCGCCTCATACTGGTTTGACTCGACCGGGAACAGCCCGGCGAACACCTGCGGTTGCACCTCTTTGAAACCCGGCAAAGCCGCAGCCGCAGGCCGATTCACCAGCGTGACAGTATCGCCCACCTTGGCCGCTTTCAGCTCCTTGATGCCGGCAATGACGAACCCCACCTGCCCAGCAGAC
>JANPNS010000348.1:0-1747 GCA_031427575.1 Gallionellaceae bacterium | reverse complement strand
AGCGCGGAAATGCCCGGTGCGTACCGCCAGTCGTAAGTCTAGGTTGGTCGCGGCAATGATGCGTGCGTGGCTCGTGCGTGAACTGGTTTCGCCCACGCGCTGGTACTCGCCGTTCTCCAGCACGCGCAACAGCTTGGCTTGTAGTTCCAGCGGCAGTTCGCCTATTTCATCGAGAAACAGCGTGCCCCCGTCCGCATCCTCAAAGAAGCCAGACTTGCCGGTGTTGGCCCCGGTAAATGCCCCCTTGGCATAACCGAACAGGGTCGGCTCAACCAGGCTGGGCGAAATTGCGGCGCAATTGAAAATCAGAAATGGGTTGTTTTTGCCCGGACTCAAACTTTGTATGGCGGCAGCCACCAGCTCCTTACCACTGCCGGATTCGCCCTCGATCAGAACTGGAAAGGGAGTGCTGGCATACAGTTCAATCTGTTTGCGCATCGCCTGCATGGGCGCGCTTTGACCGACGATGCCGTACAGCGCGTCGCGTTCCTGTCCTTGTACTTTTCTTTGTTCAGCGCGTTGGATCAGCAACGCGTCGTGCAATTGATTTTTTATCTCATCGGGCGGACAGGGCTTGGCGATAAAATCGATGGCGCCGAGCGCACGGGCATGACGTGCGTTAGCTTCATCTTCCTGACCGGACAAGACCAGGATTTTCATGTGCGGGTAATGCGCCAGCAGTTCGGTGATCAGGCGGAAGCCTTCGTCAGGACGATGCGGAGTAGGAGGCAGCCCCAGATCCACCAGTGCCAGCAGGGGTCGGGCAGGCATGTCGCGCAGCAGTTTAATGGCTGGAATGCGGCTCTCCGCCAGATGGATGTCGAATTCACCGGCGAGAGAGAGGCGCAAGGAATCGCGGATGAGCGGGTCGTCATCCACAATGATCAGACCGGGGAGATTCGAGTTGCTGTGCGAGGTCATAGGCTAAGTATTATCCTAGAAAAAGCAGTTGGCCACAGAGAACACAGAGTTCACAGAGAAAAACAATGGGTTGTCGTTAATGACCCGCTCACCCATCGGGTAAACATTGAAAGCGTGTGAAACCCGCCCCCTCTCTGTGTCCTCTGTGATCTCTGTGGCTTGAACTGCGGTTTTTAGGATTATATGGCATAGAGCGAAGATATAGCCTGCAATCAAGCCTGGCTCAATATGATGGGCGTAGTTGTGGTTTGTGAGCGGCGTGGTTTAGAATGCCCTCTTCCGGGCAATCAGGATTTTGATACGTGTCATCACAAGCGCTGGTTCAAATTCACCAAGTCAATTTTGCCTATAACAGCCGCCCCATACTGAACGGCATCAATATGACCTTTCCCAAGGGCAAGGTGGTTGCCGTTATGGGCGGTAGTGGCTGTGGCAAGACCACATTGCTGCGGCTGATCGGCGGGGCGCTCAAACCTGCCCATGGTTATGTGCAAGTCGACGGGCAGAAGATTCATGAGCTTGACCAGCAGGGGCTGTATCGCATGCGCCGCAAGATGGGCATGTTATTTCAGTTCGGCGCGCTGTTCACCGATATGTCGGTATATGACAATGTGGCTTTTCAAATGCGCGAACACACAGACCTGCCGGAAGAATTGATTCACGATCTGGTGCTGATGAAGTTACATGCTGTAGGTTTGCGCGGCACCCATCACCTGATGCCCGCCGAGCTGTCCGGCGGCATGGCGCGGCGCGTGGCGCTGGCGCGCACGGTGGCGCTGGATCCGATGCTGATCATGTATGACGAACCGTTTGCCGGGCTGGATCC
>JANPNS010000347.1:0-6373 GCA_031427575.1 Gallionellaceae bacterium | reverse complement strand
AATTTCTACACTTCCTTTGTTTTGCCCTTACCCATCCACGCAGCCACCACGATCCCTGCCTCGTAAAGCAGCCACAGCGGTATCGCCAGCATGAACTGCGATATCACGTCCGGCGGGGTGAAGATCGCGCCGAGGACAAATGCGCCGACTATCACGTAGGAGCGGATTTCCCTCAGCTTTTCGACGGTGACGACGCCCATGCGCACCAGCACCACCACCGCGACCGGAACCTGGAACGTAATACCGAACGCCATGAACATGGACAGCACGAAGCTAAGATATTTATCGATGTCGGTCATCACTGCCACGCCTTCCGGCGCGGAGGAGGTGACAAAACCAAACACCACCGGAAACACTGCGAAGTAGGCGAATGACATGCCGCAAAAAAACAGCAAGGTACTGGCGACGATCAGCGGAACCACCAGGCGCTTTTCGTTCGCATACAAGCCGGGGGCGGCGAATCGCCAGACCTGATAAAGGATGTAAGGCAGCACGATGAGAAAAGCGGTCATCATCGCGACCTTGAGCGGGACAAAAAACGGGGTCATGACATCGGTGGCGATCATCTGCCCGCCTTTGGGCAGCTTGGCCAGCAGCGGTCGCGCCAACAACGTGTACAGGTCGGATGCCCACGGAAACAGTCCGATGAACACCAGCAGCAAGGCTATCATGGAATGCATCAAGCGGGTGCGCAGCTCAATTAAATGCGCGATAAAACTTTCGCTGGTACTCATTTTGGGTTATTTGCTGGTAGCGTCCCGGATGCCTCGATGGCTGGTTGTGACAACGCATCAATGGCGGCTTGTGGCGGCGCCTCAGTGGCTGCTTGTGGCGGCAACTCGGCGGCAGTTTGCGTCGGCAGTTGATTTGCCGACCCGGGCCTATCAAGCTTTGCAATCGCCTCGTTGATTTGTTGCAACTGTTGATCCACTGTCAGTGTCGCTTGTTTTACCGATTGCCCCAACGTGTCGGCCTCGGCTTGCACTGTCTGTTGCAACTGCCGAAACTCTTCGATATCCATGTCGCGTGCGATGTCGGATTTCACGCCATTCACATAGCGTTGCCCGCGCCCCCACAGATGCCCCAGGGTGCGCGCTACTTTTGGTAGCCGTTCCGGCCCGATGACAACCAACGCCACCACCATGACCACCATCAGTTCAGAGAAGCCGAAGTCAAACATCTTTGCCGTTCAGTTAAGGATGAACTTAAACTTTAGTCGTTTTTTTGTCTTTCACTTCGCCTTCGATGGTCTGGCCGCCTTCTTCAAGCTGCTTCGCAGCCTCATCTTCGCTCTTCATGCCTTCCTTGAAGCCCTTTACCGCACCGCCCAAGTCGCCGCCCATGTTGCGCAATTTTTTTGTGCCAAAAATCAGCACAACCACCAACAATACGATCAGCCAATGCCAGATACTAAAGGAACCCATAACTTTCTCCTAAAATTAACGGGCATGGCAATATGCCACCCCTGATGATGAAATCCGTCATACCCGCTCCCCTGAGCGTGCTTGTTGCCGACTTGTCGGCTTTACAACCACGGCCTACCCCTTGCGGGTGCTCCCCATCCCTCTGGTGAAACTACCAGTCCTACTGTGTCACAAAGCGCTGAAGGGCACATTGCGGCGTTAAAATCTGGCTCGGAATGCGGGGTCGTGTAGCGATAGACCAGCGTGTAAACTGCGCTTCCTCGCCCGATTTTGCCTTGCACTGCATCCCTTGATCGCTTTGTGACACAGTAGGACTAGCCATCTGACTAACCCAGCAAAAGACGCTGGGAAAGTCATTGCTTATCCCGCAAGCGAGCGAGGGGGCAAAGACCCGCTATGCGAGTTTCACGTTAGATGGCGTTAATCGCGCCGCACCATGGGCGGAATATGGCCACCGCCGATAACATGCAGATGCAGATGTAACACTTCCTGCCCACCCCCCCTGCCGGTGTTGATGACCGTGCGAAAACCATGATCCAGCCCCTGCTCTTTAGCCAGCATGGGCACCAACAATAGCATTTTGCCGAGCAGCGCGGCGTGGCTGGCATTAGCTTCCTGCAACGAGTCCAAATGCAACTTGGGTATCAGCATGAAATGCACCGGCGCCACCGGGTTGATGTCGTGGAAGGCGAAAAGTTCGTCATCCTCATACACCTTGCGGCAGGGAATCTGGCCGTGCGCGATCTTGCAAAAAATGCAGTCACTCATGTTCAACCCGTGCTTATCCGGTTGATTCCCAAAACAACCCTCACCGTAGTATGTGAGCCGCTCATTCGGCGGATAACGCTGCGCTCATCCGCCCTACAAAAACCCATACGGCATTGGGTATGCTCAACCATTTTGGGAGTTAACCGGATAGGCACGGTTCAACCCTTTTTCCTGCTGGCTTTTTCTTCAATTCCCGACACGCCCTCGCGCCGCGCCAGCTCCTGCAGCACATCCTCCGCGCTCAAGCCATGGTGCGCCAGCAATACCATGCAATGAAACCACAGATCGGCGGTTTCGTACACCAGGTGGGCGTTATCGCCACTCTTGGCTGCCAGCAGCACCTCGGTGGCCTCCTCGCCGATTTTTTTCAGGATGGCATCTTCGCCCTTGCTGAACAATTTCGCCACATACGAGCCTTCGGCTGCTGCGCCTTGGCGAGCCGCTATGGTTTGCGTCAGTCGTTGCAGAATGTCATTATTCATTTTTTTTCTTGTAAATCTCATCCGGGTTCTTGATAACCGGATCAATTTCCAGCCACTGGCCGTTTTCCAAGCGACCAAAAAAGCAGCTGGCGCGCCCGGTGTGGCAGGCAATGCCGCCTTGTTGCTCCACCAGCAGCAGTACCGCATCGCCGTCGCAATCAAGACAGACTTCCTTGACCCGCTGAAAGTGACCAGACTGTTCGCCCTTGTGCCACAGCTTCTTGCGCGAACGCGACCAGTATACTGCCTCACCGCTCTCGACAGTTAACCGCAACGCCTCGCGATTCATCCACGCCACCATCAATACCCGACCGGTCGCGACATCCTGCGCGATTGCGGTCACCATGCCGTCATCCGACCAGTTTACTTTATTCAGCCAGCTTTCGTTCATAGTCGTACCTCAATACCCTGTTGCGCCATGAATTGCTTGGCTTGTTGCACCGTATATTCGCCGTAGTGAAAAATACTGGCGGCCAATACTGCATCCGCACCGCCCAGTTTCACGCCATCCACCAGATGTTGCAGATTGCCCACGCCGCCGCTGGCGATCAGCGGAATTTCCAGCTCATCGGTCACGGCGCGTGTCAGCGCCAGATCAAAACCGATTTTTTGCCCGTCTCTATCCATGCTGGTGAGCAGGATTTCACCGGCGCCCAAGGCCTGCATTTTTTTCGCCCATGCCACGACATCCAGCCCGGTCGCCTTGCGCCCGCCATGAGTGAACACCTGCCACTGGCCCGGCGCTACCTGTTTGGCGTCGATTGCCACCACAATACATTGCGAGCCGTAGCGCGCTGCCGCGTCGGCCACCAGTTGCGGATTAACCACGGCCGAGGTATTGATGCTGACCTTGTCGGCACCGGCATTAAGCAGGTTGCGCACATCTTCGACCTGACGCACCCCACCGCCCACGGTGAGTGGAATAAATACCTGCTCGGCCACCTGTTCGATAATGCGGAACAGTATGCCCCGGTCATCGGAACTGGCGGTAATATCGAGAAAGGTCAACTCGTCCGCCCCCTGCTCGTCGTAGCGGCGCGCGATTTCCACCGGATCACCGGCATCGCGCAATGCGACAAAACTGACACCCTTGACCACACGGCCGGCAGTTACGTCGAGGCAGGGGATGATACGCTTGGCTAACATAATGCAATCTCTCTGTAGAAGCTTGTAGCTTGTAGCTTGTAGCTTGTAGCTGGTAGCTGGTAGCTGGTAGCAAAGTCAAAATCAGCTTTGCGGCAGGTTTTCGCTACACGCTACACGCTACACGCTACACGCTACACGCTACCAGCTACCGGCTACGAACTACCAGTCAGTTCATCCGCCAATTTTTGCGCCTCCGCAAAATCCAGCGTGCCTTCGTAAATCGCACGCCCGGTTATCGCGCCGGAAATTCCTTCATCCTGTACCGCACACAAGGCATGCACGTCGTCGAGGTTGGTGATGCCGCCGCTGGCGATGACCGGCACGGTAAGCGGCTTGGCCAGCTCAACCGTGGCCGGAATATTCACGCCGGATAACATGCCATCTCGCCCGATGTCGGTATAAATAATCGCTTCCACACCATAGCCCTCGAAGCGTTTAGCCAGATCCAGCACATCATGCCCGGTCAGCTTGGACCAGCCATCGACCGCCACTTTGCCGCCTTTGGCATCCAGCCCCACCATGATGTGACCGGGAAAGGCGTCACACGCCTCGTGCAAGAAGCCCGGCACTTTGACCGCCGCCGTGCCGATGATAATGTAGGTCACACCGATATCCAGGTAGCGCTCTATGGTTTCCAGATCGCGGATACCACCGCCCAGTTGCACCGGCACGTCCAGCCCGACCGCAGCTATGATGCTGCGCACTGCTGCCTCGTTTTTCGGCTTGCCGGCAAAAGCGCCGTTCAGATCCACCAGGTGCAGACGACGCGCGCCTTGTTCCAGCCATCGTCGCGCCATGGCAGCGGGGTCGTCGGAAAACACCGTAGCACCTTCCATCTCACCTTGACGCAAACGTACACAATGTCCATCTTTCAAATCAATCGCAGGAATAATCAACATGGCAATAATTTAAATAAACGAAAGTTAAACAGGATTCCAATTGACAAAATTTTTCAGCAGGGTCAGCCCCGCACTCTGGCTTTTTTCCGGGTGGAACTGCACGGCAAATACATTATCACGCGCCACCGCACAGACAAAAGGCTGCGGGTAGCAAGTGGTGGCCTGCACCGAAGCAACATCTCGCGCTTGTACATAGTAACTGTGCACGAAATAAAAGCGCGCGTCCTGGTCTATGCCTTGCCACAGCGGGTGAGCATCAACTTTTGGGCTTCCACCACCGGTGGAAGCGGCCATTGCTTCCTCTCCCCCTAGCCCTCTCCTCAATCCTCCCCCCAAGGGGGAGGAGGCGATCGTCCCTTCCCCCTCTGGGGGAAGGTTAGGATGAGGGTGATTTTCGAGAGGGTTGGGGAGAGGGTCGGTTTTCAGCCCTCTATCCAACTTCCCCCCCAGCCCTCTCCCCAACCCTCCCCCCAAGGGGGAGGGGGCGATCGTCTCAGCCCCCGTTGGGGGCTGAGGATCAACCCCTCGATGCACCTGGTTCCAGCCCATGTGCGGCACTTTCAGCTTGCGGCCCTGATCATCCCGCAGGTCATGCGCGAAGCGCACCACCTTGCCCGGCAGTATGCCCAGTCCCGCAACATCACCTTCCGCACTGTGCTCGAACAACATTTGCAAGCCGATGCAGATACCCAGAAACGGCTTGCTGCGCGCCGCATCCATCACCGCTGTCCGCAGCCCGCGCGCATCGAGCTCGCGCATACAATCCGGCATCGCCCCTTGACCGGGAAACACCACGCGCGATGCCCGTGCAACTTGATGCGGATCGTCAGTCACCACTATGCTGGCATCCGGCGCAACCGTGCGCAATGCCTGTTGCACCGAGCGCAGATTGCCCATGCCGTAGTCTATTACCGCAATATCCGCCATACGAATCTATAGGCTGCCTTTGGTGGAAGGCATGATGCCTGCCATGCGCGGGTCGATCTCCAGCGCCATGCGCAGCGCGCGCCCGAACGCCTTGAACACGGTTTCCGCCTGATGATGTGCATTTTCGCCCGACAGATTGTCGATGTGCAAAGTGACCAGCGCATGATTGACGAAACCCTGAAAAAATTCATGCACCAGATCAATGTCGAATTCGCCCACATTGGAACGCACGAAATCGACGTTGAATACCAGGCCGGGGCGTCCGGAAATATCCAGCACCACGCGCGACAGGGCTTCATCCAGCGGCACATAAGCATGGCCGTAACGGCGCAGCCCTTTCTTGTCGCCCACCGCCTGATTGAATGCCTGGCCGAGCGTGATGCCTATGTCCTCGACCGTGTGATGCGCATCAATGTGCAGATCGCCCTTGGCCATGATATCCAGATCGACCATGCCATGCCGCGCCACCTGATCCAGCATGTGATCGAGAAAAGGCAAGCCGGTGTCGAATTTGGCCTGACCGCTGCCATCCACATTCAGATTGACTCTGATCTTGGTTTCCAGGGTGTTGCGGGTTACTTGCGCACTACGCATATTCTTATCCTAATGTTGTTGTAGGCCGACTGTAGGATGGGTGGAGCGCAGCGCAACCCATCACCAGTGTTGATAATTGTACAAACAGCTATCACGACTTTGTTACAATTGCGGGTGCTACTTTAAGTATGGC
>JANPNS010000346.1:0-2875 GCA_031427575.1 Gallionellaceae bacterium | reverse complement strand
GGTTCGCCTGCGGCAATGCGCTGCCCGGGGCGCGTAGCGTATAGCTTCACCAACAGGCCTTCGACCGTGGGCGTGATGCGTCGCATAGCGCCCACATCGGCGCTGAGTGTGGCGTAGGTGTGTATCTCATGCGCAAGCGAACTGCGTTCTGCGGATGCCAGGCGCACGCCGAATTTTTGCTGAGTTGCAGTGTCCACATAAATCTGCGCGCCATTGCTGCCTTGACCCTGCTGGCTATTCCCGGCTTGCACCAAATCCATGCCGCAAATCGGACAGGATCCGGGATGATCCTGCACAATATGCGAGTGCATAGGGCAGACATAAACCTGTCGTACGGACGCGGCAGCAAGGGGCTGGGACGATGCGGTATCGTTACGCTGCCCCAACCAGAAGCCCACACCCAGGATGATGCCGCCTAGCCATAAAATAAGAAAAATACGTTTCATAAAAATACCATCGCTAATTTGTTGCCATGATATACAAAAATGGCTTAAAAAAAAGGGGAGCAAAGGCTCCCCTTTTTTAATGGGCGATAACTTTACGTCACATTAATGAGCGTGCGTGCAGTACCCAGAACTTTACCAGTAATCCAGTGCAAATATTGCACTGTTACGGTATAGCTACCTGTAGTTGTCGGTTTGAAGATGCAGTCATAACGTTCCGCCGATGATGCCTCGATCGAAGTGGTGCTCCACGCTGCTGGCAGTGGGCGACCGTCGGACGCCACCACACTGGCAGTCAGCCCGCCAAAATCGATCTTCTGCGGAAAGTAACCAGCACAGATGTAACGCACCAATGCTGTCTGTCCCACTTTCATATTGACTGCCACTCCCGCATTGGTGAGTGCTGAAGTTGCGCCATCCACCCCGGTAATGATGAAATACTTCGGGTTCAGATTATTCAGCCCCACATCGCCGCCGCAGCTGCCCGCATCCCATTCCAGGGTATGCCATGCCGGATCGATCTCATCGCAAGCCCAAATTGCCTCGACATCGTATATGGGCCCGTTTTTGAATGCGCGCCTGGTGCCCACCGGATCAGTCGAAAGCGGCTTTGGATCGATAATCAAGCCGCCATACATACCCATTTCCGCATGTAACACGGTATTGGTGTGGCAATGATAAAAATAAGTGCCTGCACTCGATGCGATCCACTGATAAGTGTAAGTACCATTGACTACATCCCAGGAGAAGTGGCCCACCCCATCATTTTCCGTGCTCGGTTCGATACCGTGATGGTGGATGGTGTGCATCCACATATTCCCTACAGTAAGGCTGGTATGTACAATCTGACCTTCGGTGACGCGGATCGCAGGCGATGGAAATGAACCGCCACCCATACCGTCCGCTTGGCCTTGCCCCGCAGCGAGATCGGTAAATCCCCAGATGGTTACGGAAACGCCATCATCCATCTTTATCGAGCCATTCATATAAATACCACGGCTAAAACTTATATCCGGCGTAACTTTACCCGGTGTCGCAGGAGCACCCGGATAAACGTAGCATGCTTGTCCCATTCCATGTCCCATGATTACTCTCTCCTATCTAAATTTTTTAAAGGAAAACAATTTCAGTCATTGCGCCAAATTGATACAGCCCACCACCCGCAGTTTGTGACATTTCGTCATGTAAATGCATCGGATAGTATCCATTTGTCACCGGTGGATAAGCGTCCGGCGGCGCTATGAACGGGAAAATCGCATCGATTTTGCCAAGACTGTTGCGTAAATAAAGCGCGTCTTTTTGCCACACAGAGGGTCGCACCGTGCCGTTATTGGTCAGCCATTCCATGTGATTCGCATGGGTATGGATGGAGTGCGAGCACATGCCAGCATTGAGTGAGCGAACCAAGGTACGGTCGCCAATATAGCCTTTGAGTTGCGAGCGGGGGTCGAACAGCGCATCCCGTGTAGGGTCGCTGTGACCGGGGGCACCAGGGGGTAATGAAGTCAGGCCATTGATGGTGAAATAACGCGGAATAAACGTAGTTGGAATTGCTGAGTTGAGTTGTACTGCTTTATGTAGTGCTGGATCGATATCATTGAAAATCCAGAACAACTGCTTTTTGAAGGTAGGGCTGTTGGGATAGAGCGTCGTGCTGCTCCCCGATGGCATGATCGCGAGGCCGCCATGCAAACCGAGAAAGCGGTTGTACGTCGTCACATTGTCGTAGAACAGATAGGAACCGGCCTTGCCTGTCGGCACGGTATAGGTAATCGTTCCGGTTGCGCCGCTGGCAATGTTGCCTGTGCTGGCGAGCGGCGGATCACCCGCCTTGAGTCCGCCGATAACGAAGTTGTGGGTCGTTAATAACCTGTTGATGACGGTGATGCTGAGTGTGTCGCCTTCCTGGCAAACGAGAGATGCGGCAGGCAAGGATAATGCGGTAGCTGAATCGCCGAAACTCTTGAAATAAACAGATACGCCGTCCGGCATTGCTCTGGTGCCATCATTGATATAGTAGGTCTTGCTGATGGTGGCTGCTTCTGAGCGTGGCGCCCATCTCAGCATTCCTGTACCCATTAGTGTCGTAGCGTGACCCGCCCCGCCAACTTTTAAAAAATCTCTTCTATCCATTACAAATCTCCCCCTATTTGCGTTTAGAAACGAATAATACCAAACTTAAGTAAGCACTCTATAAATGTATATAGTTACAGTGACGTGAACAGTGAATTAAAATCCTTTTCCCTCAAAAAAACCGCCGAAGGATCCATTAAGATTCCTCGGCTGTTCGCTTGCTATCCACCCAGCGACTATAAACAGCCCCTGTTTCAGAAAATATGGCAGATAGTCGCGATTAAGCGGGAATGTTAGTCATGAATTTATCAGACCTTGGTCTCTGTATAGTCTCGTAAATTAGCATTCCGGTACTCCAG
>JANPNS010000345.1:0-2616 GCA_031427575.1 Gallionellaceae bacterium | reverse complement strand
GGCGCCTCTAAAAATTCAAAATCCTAAGCGAGACAAGGCGCGAGCAAAAAATTGCGACGCCGCATATGTATGATATGTCAGGAGTAATTTTTTGTGAGCAACGCAGTATCGCGACGGAGTTTGGATTTTTAGAGGTGCCCTCAAGCAATTGGGCAGCGCAACTGCCGGATAGCCCATGAAATAAACTAAAATTCTGCCCATTATTGACTCCAAGATGGATAATAGGCGAATGTTAGGCATTAACTTTTAGGGAAGACCAAAAATGAATAAACCAATCGCAGCAATACTTCTAACCCTGTTTATAGGCGGGTGTGGCAAAGGCGGTGGATCGGGTGAAGAGGTGGCGGTACCGCAAGGAACGATTGCCCACCAGATGCCGATACCGGGATTACAGGAAACGCAAAGGTTATGCGCGCAATGTCATGCCTTGCCGAATCCAAGCCAGCATCACCCCGCCGCCTGGCCCGGTATCGTGGCGCGGATGGAGAGCCATATGGTCGCAAACAAAAGACCCACGCCAAATAAAATGGAACGTGAAGCGATTCTTGGCTATTTGCAGAGTGGTTGGCAGAAGTAATTATCCCAAATAATCCATTAGGCCGTCATTCCGGCGGAGCCTGCCCCGTACCACGATACGGGGGCCGGAATCCAGTCATAAAAAACATGCCGCAAAGCGGACAAAACCCTGATGTTGTCCCACTAACGTGGGAATTTGCCAATCATTCTGAATACAGGCATCTGGATACCGGCCAGCGCCGGTATGACGCCGTTTTTGCTAATGGACAATCCGGGATTATTCCAATTCCGGATAGAAACAGGAATAACGTAGGGTACGTTTACGCACCATTGCCAACTGGTGCGTAAACGTACCCTACAAAATTATTGTCGTTTGAAACTAAAATAGAAATTAGATGATGGGTGCCGAAAGTCATGGCACCCATCATGTTATCCCGCTAAAAAACTGCACATCTACGACGGTTCCCGCCCCGACATTGCCTTGGGAAACAGGCAACACAATAAAACAATTAGCCTTGCTCATTGAGCTGAGTATGCCCGACCCTTGTTCTCCCGTAGTGCACACTGACCACCCGCCATTTGCATCCTGGCTGAGGATGCCGCGCTGAAACTCGGTGCGCCCCGGTACTTTTTTTATAGCGCTGGTGCACGCAACTTTGAATGTGAAAACAGATTTTGGTTGTTGCCCCATCAGCACCAGCAGCGCATCACGCACGAACTGCTGAAAAGTCACCATGACCGCAACCGGGTTGCCGGGCAGTCCGAAGAAATGGCACGGCCCGATTTTTCCGTACGCCCCAATTCTTCCATAAGCAAAAGGCCGACCCGGTTTCATGGCAATTTTCCAGAATACCACCTCTCCGATCTCTGCCAGCAGTTGCTTGATGTAATCGGCCTCGCCCACAGATACTCCGCCGCTGGTGATGATGACATCGGCCTGTGATGCAGCCTCCACAAAAGCCGCTTTAAGACTGGCCTTGTCATCGCGGATATTCCCCCCATCCAGAATTTCCACACCCAGTTCGCTTAATAAACCGAGCAGTGAATAGCGGTTGCTGTCATAAATCCGGCCGGGAGCCAGTGGCGAACCGGGTTGTTGCAGTTCATCGCCGGTCGAAAAAATCGCAACCTTCAGTTTCCGGTAAACCGACACTTCACTGTACCCAAGCGAAGCCAGCAAACCCATTTCGGCCGGACGTATTGGCTGTCCTCGAGCCAGCACCGTTGAACCTTGTGGTATATCTTCCCCGGCGCGACGAATGTTCTGACCACAACGCAAGCCAGTGGGAATTGTAATTACCTTACCATCAACCGTGACCTGCTCCTGCATCACCACACTGTCGCAACCTTGCGGAATAAGCGCACCAGTCATGATGCGCACGCATTCGCCCGCCAACACCGTACCCTCGAACTGATGCCCGGCGTGTGCACTGCCTATCACCCTGAATTTTGCTATGTTGTTTTCCAGATCAGCGAAACGCAAGGCATAACCATCCATCGCTGAATAATCGTGCGGCGGCACGTTCATGGGCGATAACACATCGCTGGCCAAGGTACGATGTAATGCCGCACTCAGTTTCACTGATTCTTGCTGCGTGAGTGGAGTAAGGAATTGCTGGATCAGCTTGCGTGCCTGCTCCACCGGCATGGCATTGGGGTCATAGTCATCAAGCGATTCAAGCCTGGATAAAGATCGGGATTGGGATTCCATATTGGAACGTGGAATATACAGGGCATCTCTAAAAATTCAAAATCCTAAGCCAGGCAAGGCGCGAAAAATTTTTTAGCGCGCCGCATATGTTTGATATGTAAGCGTTAATAAATTTTGAGCAACGCAGCATCGCGTCTGTGTTTGGATTTTTAGAGGTGCCCTACAGACACTCTGAATTCACAGGGGGAGAACAACAAGCTATTTACGCATAGCAGCGCAGTCGCCTGGAAAACTGCTGCACAGCGGCTATGCCGCTGTTCTCGGCGCGATGACACCAGTCTTCCAGTTGCTTCACCAGTTGCTCTTTGGAAGAGGCAGAACGTTGCCAGATGGCAGCCAGCTCTTGTCGCAAAGTGTAGGCAGTGTGTAGCGTAACACTGGCTTTGATT
>JANPNS010000344.1:0-2324 GCA_031427575.1 Gallionellaceae bacterium | reverse complement strand
TTCGCCATGCGCAAGTTGCGCCACGTAGCCAGAAAATTCTTGTCCCAGCGTCAGCGGTGTGGCGTCCTGCAGATGCGTGCGGCCGATCTTGACGATGGCTTTAAAGTCCTGAGATTTTTGCGCCAGCGTAGTGCGCAGCATGGCTATCGCAGGCAGCAATTTTTCAGTCATTGCCAGCACCGCCGACACATGCATGGCGGTGGGAAAAACATCGTTGGACGACTGACTTCGGTTCACGTCATCGTTGGGGTGGACCCGCCTGCCATCACCCCGTTCACCGCCCAGCAGTTCACTGGCCCGGTTGGCCAGCACCTCATTGACGTTCATATTGGTCTGCGTCCCCGAGCCGGTTTGCCAGACCACCAGCGGAAACTCACCGGGGTGCTGGCCCGCAATCACCTCATCCGCGGCAGCAACGATAGCCCCAGTTTTGGCGGCATCCTGCAAACCCAGTGCGTGATTCACACGTGCCGAGCAGCGCTTGATCTGCGCCAGTGCGCGGATGATCTCACGCGGCTGCTGCTCGCCGGAAATAGCGAAGTTCTGCAACGAGCGCTGGGTCTGCGCTCCCCACAGCCTGTCAGCGGGCACTTCAATGGGCCCAAAAGTGTCTCGTTCAGTGCGCGTGGTCATGCAATGGGCCTTGTTTCAACAGAATTGGTCCAGTATCCGTTTTATTCAGCCAAATCGCGAGTCCTCTCAACGCGCCAAAAACGAAAAAAGGGCCGCACTGCAACCCTTCTGTCCTGGGGGGATCTGGCCAACCTGGCGGACCAGGGGCAACCCACCGCATGGCGATTTACCGTCAGCGTATCAACGAATCACGCTGTAGTTCACAGGCACCCAAGTAAAGGCCTTGCCATTGGCACGCGTGGCTGGTACCTTGTGCAACAAGATGGCACCTGCGCTGCGTAAAGTGTATGACCAGATGGCGGAACCGCGTTACGTGATCTCGATGGGCTCCTGCGCCAACGGCGGCGGTTATTACCATTACTCCTATTCGGTTGTGCGCGGCTGCGACCGCATTGTGCCGGTGGATGTGTATGTGCCCGGTTGCCCGCCGACTGCCGAGGCGCTGCTATACGGCATTATCCAGTTGCAAAACAAAATCAAACGAACCAACACTATTGCTCGCTGAAGTGGGGTTCGCAGGGATGTGCAGATTCATCGCACAACTCGCACAACTCCACATGCCGCGTAGCGGCATAGTGGATTGCGTAATTTTATTGCTAAGGTAAACCATGGCCGCTGATTTGAACGTCTTGACCGCTAACCTTAACCAAATATTCGCTGACAAAGTGGTGAGCCTGGAAAACAGGCTGGGCGAGTTGACATTGGTGATACGTGCCGAAGACATGTTAAGTGTGCTGACGCGGCTGCGTGATGATGCCGCTTTACGGTTTGATCAGATGGTAGACCTGTGCGGTGTGGACTACTCCTCCTATGGTAGCGACATTTCAGAGGGCGGCGCTTATTTTAGCTCCGAATCATCAGCCCTCGCTCAGTCCGGTAAAGCGCGGTTTGCAGCTGTGTACCATTTGCTTTCGCACACCCACAATATGCGCTTGCGTGTGCGCGTGTTTGCCGAAGATGATGGCCTGCCGATGCTGGATTCCGTGGCTGGCATCTGGCCATGCGCCAACTGGTACGAGCGCGAGGCGTTCGATCTGTACGGCATCGTGTTCACCGGCCATCCCGATTTGCGCCGCTTGCTCACTGATTATGGTTTCGTTGGCAATCCTTTCCGTAAAGATTTTCCCTTGTCCGGCCATGTTGAAATGCGTTATGACCCGGAGCAGCAACGCGTTATTTACCAGCCAGTGTCAATAGAGCCGCGCGAAGTGACCCCGCGTATCATTCGCGAAGAACAATATGGCCATAACAAGACTGTTGGATGAAAAACAAACATGGCTGAGATTAAAAATTACACAATGAATTTTGGGCCGCAGCATCCTTCGGCACACGGCGTTTTGCGTTTGGTGCTGGAGCTGGATGGCGAAGTGATAGAGCGCGCCGACCCGCACATCGGCTTGCTGCATCGCGCTACCGAGAAGCTGGCCGAGCACAAGACTTACCTGCAATCGGTGCCCTATATGGACCGACTGGACTATGTGTCCATGATGTGCAACGAGCATGCCTACGTCATGGCAATCGAAAAACTGTTGGGTGTGGAAGTGCCGCTGCGTGCCCAGTATATTCGCGTGATGTTCGATGAGGTTACCCGCATGCTCAATCATTTATTATGGCTGGGTGCGCATGCTGAATACCAGGCGATGGAAAAAGAAGTAAAAGCATCTATCGAAAATTTCATTAAAACACATCCC
>JANPNS010000343.1:0-11704 GCA_031427575.1 Gallionellaceae bacterium | reverse complement strand
GGCGATGCTTGAAGTTGGAGTTGCGCGCCTTGCCCACGGCGTAATAGTTAATATCTATCACGTTGTCCAGCATACGCATGGCGGTAGTGATCGTGCGCTGCAATTTATCGTGATCCAGCTGGCCGAACTTTTCGTGCCCTTTCGGATAGAGGTGCGCCGTCAGGTTTACTGAACCCAGATTGCACACGGCAATTTCCGATTCCGAAGTATTCAACGTAATTTCTGTGCACAGATTAGAACTGTGCACCACGCCCACATGCTGCTGCGGCGAGCGTACATTGCACGGATCCTTGAAGGCAACCCAGGGATGGCCGGTTTCGAACAGCATGGTCAGCATCTTGCGCCACAGGCCTGCCGCCGAAACTTTTCTGAACAGCTTGAGTTGGCCGCTCTCCACTTTAGCTTCATAGCCCAGGTAGGCGCGCTCAAACTCGGCACCAAACTTGTCGTGCAGGTCGGGACAGGTCGAGGGCGAGAACAATGTCCACTCCGCCCCCTGCATGACCCGCTTCATAAACAGATCGGGTATCCAGTTGGCGGTATTCATGTCGTGCGTGCGGCGGCGATCATCACCGGTGTTCTTTCGCAACTCGAGAAATTCCTCGATGTCCAGATGCCAGGTTTCCAGATAAGCGCACACCGCGCCCTTGCGCTTGCCACCCTGATTTACTGCAACAGCGGTATCATTGGCCACTTTCAGAAACGGCACCACGCCCTGTGATTTACCGTTGGTGCCTTTAATGTGGGCACCGAGAGAACGTACCTGGGTCCAGTCGTTACCCAGACCACCCGAGTATTTAGCCAGCAAGGCATTTTCCTTGATCGCCTCAAAGATACCGTCCAGATCGTCGGGCACAGTAGTCAGATAACATGAGGACAGTTGCGAGCGGCAGGTGCCCGAATTGAACAGGGTCGGCGTTGAGCTCATGAAATCGAAGCTGGACAGCAAGTGATAAAACTCGATGGTGCGCGCCTCACGGTCACTTTCCTTGAGCGCCAATCCCATCGCCACGCGCATAAAGAATGCCTGTGGCAATTCAATGCGTGCATCCGCAATATGCAGGAAATACCGGTCATACAGAGTTTGCAAGCCTAGATAGCCGAATTTCAAGTCGCGACTGGCGTCCAGTTCCTGCGCCAGACGTGGCAAATCAAACCGCGCCAGTTCCTGGTCAAGCAGCCCGGCATCAATGCCGCGCTTGATGAATGAAGGGAAGTATTCGGCATAGCGTGTGGCCATATCCGCCTGACTGATTTCCTCGCCCAGAATATCGCAGCAAATATTATTCAACAGCAGGCGCGCGGTAACGAAACCATAGGCCGGATCCCGTTCGATCAAGGAGCGGGCTGACAGGATGGTGCACTTGCGCACCTCTTCTATCGGCACGCCGTCATACAAATCCTTCAAGGTGAGCTTGAGGATATGTTCAGCACTCACCGCCTCACCCAGCCCGGCACACGATGCCTTGATCAGCGCGGCCAGTCCTACCACATCCAGCGGCCGGGATACGCCCTTGTCTTTAACATGCAGAACTTGCGCAGGCGCGTGCTCTTTCTTCACCCTGGCTCGTTCGCGCGTGCGTTCCTCGCGATATAAAACATAAGAGCGCGCCACATCATGCTCGCCAGAACGCATCAGGGATAACTCTACCTGATCCTGTATATCCTCGATATGCAGCGTGCCGCCGTTTGGCTGCCGTCGCAACAAGGCATTCACCACAGCTGCGGTCATGTGCTCAACCATCTCACGCACACGCGCTGAAGCCGCGCCTTGGCCACCGTTCACCGCAAGAAACGCTTTGGTCATGGCAATGGAAATCTTGGCCGGCTCGAACGGAACCACAGTTCCATTGCGGCGGATCACCTTGTATTGATCAAAGGGCATAGCGGAAGAAACAGAGGGGTCGGAAAAATCATGTGCGGGCACTGGGGAAGATAAAACACTGTCAGTAGCAAGTAGCATATAACATCTCCCTTAATCAATTACTGAGCCTGGCTCAACTCGAAAAACTCAAAACCACTACATCTAGTGTTTTATTTTCGGATTCGCGCTAATTCTAGTGCAAAGTAAAATTTATGCAAGCAGTATTTACATAAATTTTTTCTTGTCGCACCAGGAACACAAGGCGACGGGTAAACCATTATTTAGCGCCCGCAAGATAGCGTGGCCAATCGAAGCAAGGGCCGGGATCGGTTTTGCGCCCCGGCGCAATGTCGCAATGCCCCACGATGTGCAGGATCGGGTAAGCGCGTCTTAGTCGCCGCGTCAGCCGGATCAGCGCTGCATATTGCTGCTCGCCGAATGGCATATCGTCGCCACCCTCCAGCTCCACACCCAGGGAAAAATCATTGCACGCTGTGCGTCCTTGCCACAATGACGCGCCCGCATGCCAGGCACGCTTGGCGCAAGGCACAAACTGAATGATCTCGCCCGTGCGCCGAATCAAAAAATGGGCTGAAACTTTCACTCCCTTGAGTTGCGCATAATAGGGATGTGCTTCCGTGTCCAGAACATTGGTGAATAACTGTGCGATAGCCTGGCCGCCAAATTCGCCCGGCGGTAAGCTGATATTGTGAATAACCAGCATATCAATCATGCTGCCGGGCGGGCGGGCATCATAGTTTGGCGAGGCGATCCGGCGCAAACCACTGACCCACCCGTTTACGCCTATCTTCACCGGCTATGCTTCCTTATCAGTGATGCTTAGCCGCTCCATGCGATAGCGCAGGGCGCGGAAGGTCACCCCCAGCACCTTGGCCGCAGCGGTGCGGTTGAAACCGGTTTGCTGCAACGCCTCCACAATAGCTGCGCGCTCAACTCTGTCCAGATAATCGGTCAGGGGGTACTTGCCAGCCATAGCAGACTTGTCTGGTGCCGCGTCGTTGTCCGCAGGCACCAATTGCAAATCGGCTGACGTGATGATGTTGTTTGAGCACAAAGCCAGCGCCCGTTCGATAATATTTTCCAGCTCGCGCACGTTGCCGGGGAAGTCGTGCTGGCTCAGCGCCAGCATGGCGGCTGGCGCAAACTCGACTGTTGCCTCGCCGCGCAAACGTGCCAGCAACTGACTGGCGATCTGCGCGATGTCATCGCGCAGATCGCGCAATGGCGGCATGGGCAAGGCAATGACGTTCAAGCGATAATACAGATCCTGGCGAAATTTCCCCTGCTGCACCCGTTCCGCTAACGGATGATGGGTAGCGCTAATTATGCGCACATCCACATCTTCTTCTTGAGTAGCGCCCACCTTGCGCACTTTTTTCTCCTGTATGACGCGCAGCAACTTTACTTGCATGGACAAGGGCAAATCGGCGATTTCATCCAAAAACAAAGTGCCGCCATTAGCCACCTGGAAGAAACCCTGACGATCCTTGTCCGCGCCGGTAAATGCGCCCTTGCGGTAACCGAAAAATTCGCTTTCCATTAACGTTTCCGGAATTGCGCCACAATTCACCGCAACAAAGGGTTGGTCACGGCGCGCACTCTTCTCGACGATCAAGCGCGCTGCCAGTTCCTTGCCGCTGCCTGATTCGCCGCTGAGATGAACTGGCGCCTGGCTGCGCGCGACACGCTCTATCATGTCGCGCACCCGCTCCATGGCCGGTGAGCTCCCCAACAGCGTGCGCACTCCCTCGCGCACCGCCGCCGAGGGTTGCGGCAATTTAAGCGCGGCGTTCACCAGCGCGCGCAACTGATCCAGCGCCACCGGTTTCGACAGGTAATCAAAGGCCCCTGCCTTGAGAACTGAAATCGCGTTGTCCATATTGCCGTGTGCCGTGATAACCGCAACTGGAATCTGCATATTGCGCGCTGCAATGTGGCGCACCACCTCTATTCCCTCACCGTCCGGCAAGCGCATGTCAGTCAGACATAAATCATAAGGCTTGCTGTCCAATTGTTGCAGCGCCTCGCGCACATTGGTGGCACGCTCGACCTGCAGCCCCATGCGCAACAAGGCCAGCTCGAGCAGTTCCAAAATATCCGGCTCATCATCCACCACCAACACCCGCGCAGCGGCGGGTTGCCTGTTAGTGCTCATCCAGCCCTCCAAATACGATGCGGAAACATGCGCCACCTTCTATCCGCTGTCTATAGTCAAGCGTTGCCCCATTGGCCTCGCACAGTTCGCGCGCTATATACAGGCCCAAACCCGTACCGCCGGCTGTCGTGGTAAAAAATGGCTCGAACAGCTGTGGCACGACACCGGGATCAACCGGCGGCCCATCGTTAGTGATCTCCAGTTGCGTCACGCCTCCGTCTGAGCGCCAGCCTCGCAATTGCACACTGCCCGCTTGCTGTTGACAGTAGCGCAAGGCATTGCGGCATAAATTCCACAATACCTGATTGAAATGTCCGCGATCAAATTTTATGACGCAGGCGGGCGCGATATCAATAAAAAATATCTTCTGCGATACCCCTTCAGTGTTAATCAATCCCTCGATAAACAACGTTATCTTTTCTGCCAGCCGCAACTCTTCGCGTTGTGCTCGATCGCGCCGATTCAGTTGCAGCACATCCAGCACAATATTATTCATCCTGGCAACATTATCCAGAATAATCTGGAATAGCCGTTCTTGCGCCGGCTCATGTTTCTCTTCGCGCAACAACTCCGCCGCATAACTGATGGACGACAAGGGATTGCGCACTTCATGCGCAATATTGGCGGTTAGCCGCCCCAGTGCAGCGAGCTTGATCTGTTGCGCTTGCGCCTGAACACGCTGCATGTCCTCGACAAATATCACTGCACCCCAGAATCCCGCGCGTTGTACCGGCAGAAAGCGCACGCGTGCCTGATGATGGTTTGTCGGCAAACTCAACATTTCATATCTGGGGTCTAATCCGGAGCCCAAATTTTGTCGCCACGCAGCAAACCTCTCCGCCAGTATAGGGGCGCAATCCTGCAGTGTGACACTTCCAGAACCCGGAAAGCTGTATCCCAGCAAGCGCTCCACGCCGGGATTATGTTGCTTGACCACGCCATGCTCATCCACTACCAGCACCCCATCCGGCATGTCCCGCAGCACCAGCCGGTTAGCTTCCGCCATGTTGGCCAGATCTACGCCACGCATGACAGCCAGATTTTCGCTGGCAATGGCATATTTGGCCAGGGTTTGCGCCAGCCAGGCTACTGCGAAATAGGCAATACTCTGTAATCCCACCTGGGCAAATAGCGCGGGCGACGCATCCTGCACCAGCACGGCATAGGAATGCTGCAACAAGATCGCGATGCTGGCCACTGCCGCGAAGAACAGCGCGATCCTGCCGCGGCTGATCAATCCTGCGGCAACCAGAGACACCAGTAGCAACACCCCCATGCCGCTCTGGATACCGCCGCTGGCGTGCGACAACACAGTCACGCAAACAATATCTGTCCCCACCTGCAACGCCATCTGCAGCCCAAAACGCGGCCAGCGCAGTCTGACTGCCAGCAACGAAGCCAGGGCCAGTGCGGTATAAATAATACTGGTACGGAAAAACAACGGCAGATCGCGTGAACCAAATATCAGTTCATTGCCAAACGTGCTCACCAAAAACACGAACAAAATGCCCAGGGTCAGGCGGTAAAAATTGAACAGGTAAATCGAACGCCACAAAGCCTCTGGCACAGGCTCGGAATGGGATTGCTGCTGGGATGAACTCAGTGCGGAAAGAGACAGGCTATCCGGCATCAGTATTATTTTGATTGGTCAGCATGCGCACGTCGATGAGCCTCGCTGCAGTAGCACTTGCCTTCGGCCATGACACATTCACCTTTAGGCAAGTGCACACCGCAATGAATACAGCGCACCATATCTTCCGCCTTGGTGGGCACATCTTCAGCGCTCGTACGCTTGCTGAAAGACTTGATCAGCAAATAAACAATAACGGCGATAACTCCCAGCAACAGCAAGCGACCCATTCCAACCTCACCCCCTGGCATATGTTCACGAGCAGAGAATACACCCCCGTATTGGTGCGCAACACCTGCGAAGCCAGTTCCCGACCAGCAATTCTAAACCACAACCAAATCTGGACATGGCACCCTCATCAACTTATTGAGGGGGGTCAACCTGCGCGCCCTCAGCCTCCGCAGCATCTGGTGGGGGATTGCCGAACATAGGGAATTGCTCAGACTGTGGAGCTGACTCAGGAGCTGGTGCAGGTTCAGGCTCTGGGATAGGCTCTGGGATAGGCTCTGGAGTTGGCTCTGGAGTTGGCTCCGGCATTGGAGGCGGGCCAAACATGGGTGGCGGGCCGCGCATCCCGCCCTGAGACATAAATGCATCGGTATATGCCCCCTGTCCTCCGGTCGCTGTTCCAGACCAGAACTGAATTTCGCCGGCAGACGGGCGTTCAATATTGCGCACTATATGGGGTGTAATGGAAAGCACCACCTCGGTTTTTTGCCGGTCATCCTTATTGCTGGAGAACAATCGCCCGATCAGCGGCAATTCGGCCAAGCCCGGCAAGCCGTTGACAATTGTGCGATCCTCGTCGTTGATCAACCCCGCCAGCAACTGGGTCTCGCCATCCTTCAAGCGCAGCAGGGTGGAGGTATTGCGCGTTCCGATCTGGTACACAACCGAACCATTGTCAGTTACGGTGGCCGAGCCGAGCGAACTGACCTCCAGGCCTATCTTGATGGCCACATCTCCGTCCAGATAAATGTTGGGTTCCACCTCCAGCTTAATGCCCACATCCACGTAAGTGACAGTCTCCGAAGTCGCGTTATTGGTGCCGGTAGTGTTGGTGGTTATCACCGGTACACGATCCCCCACGTGTATCTTGGCTTTTTCACGATTACGCACGCGTAAGCGCGGATTGGCCAGGAGATTGAGATCTGAAAGCGTTTCATTGAAATTGACGGAGGGCGTTCCCCCAACTGAAGCATCATACTGATTCAAATTACGCAATGTTGCCAAGCTGAGCGGCCACGGCACCTCGACACCTAGGGTATTTATACGAGGTGGGGGGATAACCCCGAGACTGGTTGGGGGTTGTATGCCCAAATCTATCATCCGGCCGCGCTTGACTTCAACCACCGTCACATCCAGCAGCACTTCCGGTTCAGGTAAATCCTGTGCGGCAATCAATTTTTCGGCCAGACGTATGGTCTCCGGAGTATCGCGCACCACCATCATATTGAGCCGGTCATCAACAAAAATATCCTTGACCTTCAATATTGTGCGCAACATGTTAGACGTCTGTTTCGGATCGGCATTGGCCAGGTAAAAGGTCTTTACCACCAGCTCTTCGTATTCCTGGGATTTTTGTGGTGTGCGCGGATAAACCACGACGGTGTTCTCATTGATAATTTTTCGATCCAGCTGGTTGGATTCCAGCAGCATGCTCAGTGCCTTATCAAAAGTCACCTGCTTTACAAAAATAGAAACGCGCTGCTCCGGGCGCAAATCCTTATCCAGAATAAAATTAACACCGGTGGTGCTGGACAGCACGTCGAATACCATTTTCACCGGCGCATCGCGAAACTCCAGGGTAAGCGGGTTGGTGTATTTGCGCAGGGTAGGTGGCGTGAATTTATTTTTTGCCTGTGTGCCTTCAACTTTATTGCGCAGGGTCACTGCGTCGCGTTGTTTCGGATTCTCCAACAGAACGGCGCGGGTTTTTTCTGCAACCGAGGCAAAATCACCCGCATCAAAATCAGCCCTGGCGCTGACCATCAATTCGGCATGTCTGCGCGTCTGCGCTACCCGCTTCAAGCCCGCTTGTGCGCGCACATTATCTTTATCCACCTTTAACACCCGCGCATATTGCGCTTCGGCATCCGGCAACCTGCCTTGATCCAGGTTACTATCTGCCGAGGACAGCATAGTATGGACGGCTTTGAGGCGGCGATTCACCAAAGCCAGGCGGTATTCAGCGTTGTCCGGCGCCTCCTTGGTGGCCTGCTCTAATTTCTCCAGTCCCTCTTCGATCTGACCCTTATCGCTTAAATCTATTCCCTTGCGATACTCTCGACTACCAGCGCAACTGGTGATCGAAAGAATCGCAGCTAACAGCAGCACGCGCCGCATCATATTTGTCTTTGTGTTCATATTTCTATCGTCATAATATTATAGGGAGCAACAATAACCGAACACCATGGGGCAAGTCCACCCGCATCCAAACTATACCAGCCCAATTCCTGCTTATGCGATGTGCGTAACCAGGTAAAAATATTCAGGGGGGAGGAGTATAAACGAATTTCCAGTCGCCATATTTTTCGCTGCTTTCAAACGCCTTGTCAGCCAACCTGAAATTGCTGCTTTTCAGCGGGGCTTCCTGCGACGTGCTATACACACCCGTGATCCTGTCGTTCACTACCACCACCGCCCACTCGGCCTGCCCGGTCATCGGGTCACGATAAATTTTGCGCAAATAGCGCTGCACAGCCAGTTGTCGTGAGTCCAGCAGCAAATCATCCAGGTGCTGCGGATAGGCTTTCACCGCGCCCGTTGAACGCTGGTAATAAAGACCGATTGCCTGGCGAAACTGGTTGCCGACAAACAGCAACTCTCTTTCCTTTTCCCGCTGCTGCGCCGTACTCCACACCTTGCCGATAGCCGCCAGCACGATGCCCATCACCACGATAAGAAACAGCGCGGCCAAATATGTAAATCCTGCCTGCTTGGGGCGACTCATTCCATCACCATTCACTGTATGGCTTGCCATCGCGCGACGAGCCCGACGCGCCACTCTTTACGTCATAGACACCGCCCTTCGTTGGATCCTCTGGTGGAACAGTCACCCAGGTTTCCGCGCTGTCGGTCATGGGATCAACCGGTATTTTGCGCAAATATCGCCGACTTACGAGTTCATCCAAAGTGGCCGGGTACTTGCCAGTATCGGCATAGAATTTGTCCAGTGTGTCGCGCATGGTGGCCAAATCTTCTTGCAACACCGCCTCCTTGGCGCGATCCACACCGCCGAAGTAACGCGGCACGGCTATGGTCAGCAGCAACGCTATGATGGTGATTACCACCAACAGTTCAATCAGGGTAAAGCCGTGTTTGACCTTAACAGTTGCGTTATTCAAAATAAAAATCTTGATTCCTCTCATCAACTTGTGATTCCCCGGGGAAATAGGGTCACGGGAAATAGGGTCAGGGAAATAGGGTCAGGTCTTGACATAACAGTTTTATCTTACCCCTTTAATCACCTTGCTCACCGTTGAGTAGTGTACCCCGACTTGTGCTGCAATCGCAGCCATACTATAGCCATGCACTTGATATGCCAGCCGCATGGCTTGATCGCGCGTTGCCTTGTCGTTCCGCACTTTCGCTGTAAACATTTCACTCAGGCTCGGACGATGCAATAATCGCTGGATGCGAGGGATTTCTTTCAGCTTATCCTTGTTTTCGAGCAACGGTCGCATTTGCTCGACAAAGTTTGCTGTACCCAAAAGCAGTTGCCCTTTTACATCATGCCAAGGGGAAGTCAAGCCGATGCCTTGCGCCACAAACTCGGCATAGCGCAGCCGTGCAACAGCGCGGCGTTTGCCGAATTGCCCCAGCAGCCAGTCGGTGCTAAGCCAGTCTGGGGTTGCAGTGTAGCCCATCGTGGCCGGGTAGCTGCTCCACGAGTACTTGGCGACCTGCTTGACCATGTTGGCGCGGACAGGGTTGAGCACAACGTAGCGGCACAATTCCAGCAGATGGCTGTCGCGCTCGACCAAAATGGCCTTATATCGCCCTTGAAACAGATGTCCCACGCGCTGGTGTTGACGGTTGAAGCGTTGCGTGTAAACACCATTCAACTGCCGCATACCCTGAGATAAATTGGCATCGGGCGTTTCGATCAGCAGGTGATAGTGGTTGTCCATCAGACAATAAGCATGGCACAGCCAGCCACACCGCGCCACAGCCTCTGCCAGGCAAGCAAGAAACATTCCCCTGTCGCTATCGGCAATAAAAATTGCGCTCTGCGCGTTGCCACGAGAGGTGATGTGATAGAGCGCACCAGAGAATTCGAGTCGGAGGGGACGAGACATAGGGGAAGGTTAGAATACAAAAACTGTTATGTCAAGACTTGACCCCTTTGTTTGTTGTTTGCAAAAACTGTTATGTCAAGACTTGACCCCTTTGTTTCCTGGGGAAGGTTAGAATACAAAAACTGTTATGTCAAGACTTGACCCCTTTGTTTGTGGAGGTTAAGAAATTGTCGCAGGAAAAACCCCGCTGCATGTTATTTTTTACGATTTCAGCAATTTGCGCTCTGCCCTGAACGGCTTAACCGCAGTAAAGTGCCGCATCGCTGGTTTATTGGGACTCATGTGCACGCCTTCCTCCGCTTTCAGCTTAAACTTGCTCACCGCTTCCATAAGTGCATCAGCCTGCCCCTCCATCGAAATAGCTGCAGCCACTGCCTGCTCTACCAGCGCGGCGTTCTGTTGTGTGACCGCATCCATCTGGGTGACGGCCTTGCTCACTTGCTCTATGCCGGAACTCTGCTCCAGGGAAGCCACAGAAATTTCGGACATGATGTCGCTCACCCTTTTTACGGCGTCGACAATCTCACTCATTGTTGAGCCGGCTTGGCTTACCAGCTTGGAACCAGCCGCTACTTTATTTACTGAATCGCCAATCAGGGCGTTGATTTCCTTTGCTGCGGCGGCAGAGCGTTGCGCCAGATTACGCACCTCGCTGGCCACCACTGCGAAGCCGCGGCCCTGCTCTCCCGCCCTGGCTGACTCTACCGCTGCATTCAATGCCAGGATGTTGGTTTGGAATGCAATGCCTTCAATAACACTGATAATATCCACGATTTTTTTTGAGCTATCGCTAATGGAGGCCATGGTGTTCACCACTTCTCCCACCACCTGCCCGCCTTTGATCGCTACGCCACATGCGGTGTCGGCCAGTTGATTGGCATGTTTGGCGTTGTCCGCATTCTGCTTGACCGTCGAAGCCAATTCTCCCATGCTGGAGGCGGTTTCTTCCAGGCTCGAAGCCTGCTGTTCAGTGCGCAATGACAGGTCATTACTACCCTGCACAATCTGTTGCGACGCTGCTGCGATGGAATCCGATGCGCTACGTACATTGCCAATAATGCCAGTGAGACTGTCAGACATGCGCTTTATCGCAAATAGCAAACTGGACTGGTCATCAGACGCTGTTTTAATCACCGTAGTAAGGTCACCTTCGGCAATCTTTCCCGCGATCCTGACTGCATAACCCGGCTCCCCGCCCAATTGATTCAGAAGGGCGCGGCTCATCCAGATGCCAAAGGCACAGGCCAGCAATGTTCCGCCTACCAGCAAGACCATGCTCCAGAATCCTAACGTGCCCCGTAACTCCACACGGGTTTGAGACAGGCTATCGATATGCGTGCGCAAAGTTTGATCATAGGTCGCTGCAATATCCCCCAATAACGCCGCCTCCTCTGCTACCCCTGCGTCGACGTCAGGTTGCAGATTTATTACGCGCTCAATTTGGAATACCAATTCAGAATGAGTCCGTAAGAGTTGAGCGTCATCCTGCTGTTCGGCCCAGCCCTGGACTTCCTGCAGGCGATTCAGGTTAGTTTGCAATTCAGCACGCTTGATGCGGATACTATCCGCTATCTGGTTTTCTACTGCTTCGCCATACTGAAGGGCAATCAGCGCTGGGGCTACCACCTCACCGCGTACCTTATAAGCGCTCTCGACTTGTTGGCTGATTCGAAAAATGGCCTTATCCGTATAAGCAGTCCATCCGGCCAATGCAAGAAGGGCCAGAAAGAAAG
>JANPNS010000342.1:0-1885 GCA_031427575.1 Gallionellaceae bacterium | reverse complement strand
GGTATATCACAAGAGGCTATTGGAAATTATTTCGTAGTGCTTCCGTCAATTAGAGAACAGGGTGAGATTGCATCTTTTATAGAGGTCGAGACCACCAAATTTGACACCCTCACCGCCGAAGCCCAGCGTGCCATCGACCTGCTTCAAGAACGCCGCACCGCGCTGATCTCCGCCGCCGTCACCGGCCAAATTGATGTAAGAAAGATCGGCTGATGGCAAGGCACTACAGCAGGCGCGAGTGCAGCGCGGCGTGTGGTCTTGTGCGCGATACGGTAGAGATTGCAACGGAACTATGCTTAAATAACACCTATGACCAGAATCTCTGTTAGTGCAGATATGCTCCGCTGGGCACGTGACCGTGCCCGGCTGGATCTATTTGCGCTTGACGCGCGATTCCCCAAGCTGGCGGCATGGGAGGCTGGCGAGGTTCAGCCTACGCTCAAGCAGTTGCAGGATTATGCTCGGGCCACCCATGCCCCTATTGGCTATTTCTTTTTGCCCGAGCCACCGGCTGAGTCCATGCCGATACCTGATTTTCGCACTATGGCGGATCGGGTTATTGCCCGCCCCAGTCCAAATCTGCTGGATACTATTTATGCCTGTCAGGAACGGCAGGCGTGGTATCGCGATTTTGCGCTGGTGAATGGTGAGCCGCCTTCGCCTTTCATCGGCACGATGAATATTGGTATGACGCCTGTGCAGGCCGCAGAGCATATTCGGAGCAAACTGAACTTCGATGTGGATGCGCGTCGCGACTGTCGCACATGGGCAGAGGCTTTGCGTCTGTTTGTCGAACAGGCTGAACGAATTGGCGTGATGGTAATGATCAGTGGCGTTGTTCTCAACAACAACTATCGTCATCTCGATCCGAAGGAGTTTCGAGGTTTTGCACTGGCAGATGAATATGCGCCTCTGGTGTTCATTAACGGTGCAGACAGCAAGGCGGCACAGATGTTTACGCTTGCACATGAGTTGGCGCACCTGTGGCTTGGGCAGTCTGCCGTCTCTGATGTGAGCGCTGGAGAGTCTTCCGATAATGCGATTGAAACCTGGTGTAATCAGGTAGCTGCGGAACTCCTCGTGCCTATGAACGTATTTATGATTGAGCTGATTACAGACGAGCCTTTGCACGACACGCTTTCCCGGCTTGCTCGCCGTTTCAAGGTCAGCACGCTGGTGATTCTGCGCAGATTAGCAGATGCTGGTCGCATGGATCGCAACGCATTTTTTAATGCTTACCGCGCGGAACTGGAACGTTTACGTAGTCTTGAGGTTGCCGGAGCAGGCGGGGGTGATTTTTATCGCACAACGGCGGCGCGCGTCAGCAAACGTTTTGCCCGTGCGTTGGTGGAAAGTACGCTAGAGGGGCGGACCCTCTATCGAGATGCTTTCCGCATGTTAGGGATCGCCAAGACCAGCACTTTCAACGAGTTCGGGCGTTCCCTGAACTTTCCAATCTGATGGCTTACCTGCTCGACGCCAACATTTTCATTCAGGCTAAAAACCTGCAATACGGTTTCGACTTTTGCCCGGCCTTCTGGGATTGGCTTGAGTTGAATAATTCATCAGGCACGGTATTTAGTATTCAGCAGGTAGGGGACGAATTGCAAGCAGGCGGGGATGACCTAGCGGATTGGGCTGGCGCACGAGGCGACGCTTTTTTCTTGCCGCCTGACGGAGTGGTGTTGCCGATATTGCCGCGCGTGAGCTCTTGGGCGACAGGTCAAAATTATGAGCCGTCGGCGGTGAATACCTTTCTGCAAGTGGCGGATTATTGGTTGGTAGCGTATGCACTTGCGCACGGACATACGATAGTGACGCATGAAGTCCCTGCAAACTCAACTCGCAAGATCAAAATTCCGAATGCCTGTGTTGGACTAGGCGT
>JANPNS010000341.1:0-1790 GCA_031427575.1 Gallionellaceae bacterium | reverse complement strand
CCCGCCACAACAGGACTTGTCAGCCGTCAACTCAAGCATTTCCCGATCAGCACCAAGGTTGAGATCAAGCCAGACCACCAGGACATCTATCTACTGTCACTGCTCGCGGGAGATCGCCCGGGATTATTGGCGCGCATCGCGCTGGTTATAGACCAGCACAACATCCGTCTGCACCGCGCCAAGATCAACACGCTGGGCAGCCGCGCTGAGGACGTATTTTGGATCAGCGGAGCGATACTTTCTGATACTGAGGAATGCGGAACTTTTCTAGACGAGCTGCGGGAAAAAATTTAAGAGACTATGGTGAACTCTAATTATTCCCACTCTATCGTCGCCGGTGGCTTGCCGGAAATGTCATACACCACGCGGTTAATACCGCGTACTTCGTTGATGATGCGGTTGGAGACTTTGGCTAATAAGGAATACGGCAATTCTGCCCAGTGCGCGGTCATGAAATCTTGTGTTTGAACCGCGCGAAGTGCAACAACCCATTCGTAGGTGCGACCATCGCCCATCACGCCCACTGATTTAACCGGCAGGAAGACAACAAAAGCTTGTGAAGTTTTGTCGTACCAGGACTGACCCACTTCATCTTTGGTGAGGCGCAATTCCTCGATAAAAATTGCATCTGCTCGGCGCAATAGTTCAGCATATTCGTGTTTTACTTCACCGAGGATGCGAACACCTAGGCCGGGGCCGGGGAAAGGATGGCGGTACACCATCTCGCGCGGCAAACCCAGCGCCACACCCAGTTCGCGTACTTCGTCCTTAAATAGTTCACGCAACGGCTCCAGCAATTTCAAATGCAAAGTATCAGGCAAGCCACCGACGTTGTGATGCGATTTAATGGTGTGCGCTTTTTTGTTTTTTGCTCCTGCTGATTCAATCACGTCCGGATAAATAGTGCCTTGCGCCAGCCATTTTGCCCGCGGCAATTTTTTGGCCTCACGCTGAAATACTTCGACAAATTCACGTCCAATAATTTTTCGCTTTTTCTCGGGGTCAGACACCCCGGTCAGGTGATGTAAAAATTCCGTACTGGCATCTACGTGTATCACCTTCACGCCCAGATTCTGCGCAAAGGTATGCATCACCTGCTCGGCTTCATTCAAGCGCAGCAGCCCATTGTCCACGAATACGCAAGTCAGTTGATTGCCAATGGCGCGCTGAATCAACGCCGCGGCGACCGATGAATCCACCCCGCCGGATAAGCCGAGAATGACTTCATCGCTGCCCACCTGAGTGCGAATTTTTTCCACCGCTTCGTTGACATAGTCCGGCATGTTCCAGTCTTGCGCGCAGCCGCAGATGTCATGCACGAAGCGGCTGAGCATTGCTTTGCCTTGCAGTGTATGAGTTACTTCAGGATGAAACTGCAGCGCATAAAAACGCCGCGTCTCGTCTGCCATGCCGGCGATGGGCGTAGTGGCGTTGCTGGCTATCACGGAAAATCCCGGCGGCAATTCCGTCACCTTGTCGCCGTGGCTCATCCACACGTCTATCAAGCCATGCCCTTGCGCATTGTTCCTGTCCTGAATGTCACGCAATAAAGCCGAGTGTCCCTGCGCCCGAATTTCCGCGTAACCAAATTCGCGCACCAAGCCATTTTCCACTGCTCCACCCAGTTGTGTCGCCATGGTCTGCATGCCGTAGCATATGCCCAACACCGGCACACCGAGTTCGAATACGCGCTGCGGTGCGCGTGGCGTATCACCTTCAGTTACAGAATTGGGGCCGCCCGAAAGTATGATGCCGCTGGGTTTGAACGCCAGAATAAATTCATCGCCCAC
>JANPNS010000340.1:0-4327 GCA_031427575.1 Gallionellaceae bacterium | reverse complement strand
CACCCTGCGCCGCATGAATCAGTATGGCATTCTCGGACGTTACATCCCCGCCTTCGGACGCATCGTTGGGCAGATGCAGCATGACCTGTTTCACGTCTATACCGTAGACGAACATATCCTGATGGTGGTGCGAAATCTGCGCCGCTTTGCAGTCGCCGAGTTCGCGCATGAATTTCCGTTATGCAGCCAGCTGTTAAATGAATTCGCGCGTCCCGAGGTGTTGTATATCGCCGGTTTATTTCACGACATTGCCAAGGGTCGCGGGGGCGATCATTCGCAACTGGGTCGGAAAGACGCGCGTACATTTTGCACTCGGCACCTGCTCAGCCGCGACGATAGCGATCTGGTCGTGTGGCTGGTGGAACAGCATCTTGCACTTTCCGCCACCGCGCAGAAGCAGGATTTATCGGACCCGGAGGTGATCGAAAATTTTGCCGCAAAAATAAAAAATGACCGCTATCTGGTGGCGCTGTATCTGCTAACCGTGGCGGATGTACGCGGTACCAGCCCGAAGGTGTGGAATGCCTGGAAAGCCAAGCTGATTGAAGAATTGTTCCACGCCACGCGCCACTATTTGCACGATGGGATGAGCACTGATCGCCTTGATGGAATTCGCAAACAAGCAGTTGCCACGCTGAACCTCTATGCACTTGCGGCAGACACCTACCAATTATTATGGGCACAACTCGACGACAGCTATTTTCTCGATCACGAAGCACAAGAGATCGCCTGGCATACCCGCTTGCTGGCGTTCAAGGTGAATGCCGCGGCTACCATCGTGAAAGCGCGTTTAAGCCGCGCCGGGGAAGGATTGCAGGTGATGGTGTATTGTCCGGATCAGCGCGGCCTGTTTGCCCGCATCTGTGATTTTTTTGCGCGCATGAACTTTACCATTGCCGAGGCCAAGATACACACCACGCGGCATGGCTATGCCTTGAACAGCTTTCAGATCATGGAGGCGGTGCGCGGCAAAACGGCCTACCGCGACATCATGACCTACATCGAATTTGAACTGGCGCAACAAATCACCCAGGCCAAACCGATTGTGCCCGCCGCTGCGGGACGGGTCAGCCGTCAACTCAAACACTTCCCGATCAACACTGAAGTTGAGATCAAACCGGAGCACAAGGGTATGTATGTACTGTCGCTGGTTGCGGGAGATCGTCCGGGATTGTTGGCGCGCATCGCGCTGATCATGGACCAGCACCACATCCGCCTGCACCGCGCCAAGATCAACACACTGGGTAGCCGTGCCGAGGATGTGTTCTGGATTAGCGGTGTGGCATTGGATCAGCCTTCACCCAGCGAACAATTCCGTAATGCCTTGTTGTTAGTCAACTAGAATTTAGAAGTAGTGTTCCACTTGTAATGCGGCAGGATGCCACGGCCTACTTTTACCGCGCAATGGCGCTGGCATTATCTCGCACGAATCGTTCGAATTGATCCGGAGGTAACGGCTCGCTAAAGTAAAACCCCTGCATTTCGCCGCAACCCTGTTCGCGCAAAAACGCCAGCTGTCCTTCTGTTTCCACGCCCTCGGCAATAGTTTGCAAACCCAAGGCATCCGCCATGCTGATAATGGCGCCGACGATAGCTCTATCTTCCGGGTCTACGGTAATATCGTGCACGAAGGATTGGTCTATTTTAAGTTTGTAAACCTGGAAGCGCTTGAGATAATTCAACGATGAGTAGCCGGTGCCGAAATCGTCAATGGACATACGGATGCCGCGCTGGTGCAGATTGTCCATCATGGCAATTGCGCCCAGCGGGTCTTCCATGGCCACGCCTTCGGTCAGTTCCAGTTCCAGATACTGCGGTGACAACTGCACTTCATTCAGAATCTGCGAAATCATGCCGGGTAAATCCACATGGCGGAATTGCACCACGGAAAGGTTTACCGCCATGGTCATCGGTGCCATGCCACCATCCATCCAAGCCTTGAGCTGGTGCACTGCGCTGCGCAGCACCCATTCTCCGATTTTCAGAATTTGCCCGCTATTTTCCGCGATTGGGATAAATTCTGCCGGTGACACCATGCCCAACTCGGGATGCTTCCAGCGCAGCAATGCTTCTGCACCTATGATGCGATTATCCGAGAGCGATATCTGCGGTTGATAATGCAGCGCCAACTGATCGCGCTCCAGCGCGTGGCGCAGGGCATTTTCCAATTGCAAGGAACGCGCTGAACTGGCCTGCATCTCTGCTGTGAAGAACCGGTAATTATTGCGTCCATCGCGCTTGGCGCGGTACATGGCAATGTCGGCACAGCGTGATAACGATTCGAAATCCTCGCCGTCGTGGGGATAAATGGCAATGCCTATCGAGGGCGTGATAACCAGTTCATGTTGTTCGATCTGGTATCGCTGGGCAACCACCTCCAGCAGTTTTTCTGCCACATGCGCAGCACCGGCGGCATCGGTTCCGGGCAAGACGAAGACGAACTCATCGCCGCCTAAACGTGACACGGTATCTTCATCGCGAATCACCGATTTCAAGCGTTTAGCAACTTCGATCAGCAAAGCATCGCCAATACGGTGGCCGAGTGTATTGTTAACATTTTTAAAATGATCGAGATCCACGAACAGCACGGCCAACGAAGTGCGATTGCGTTGCACGCTGCTCAGGGCAATGCCGATACGGTCGTTGAGTAATATCCGGTTGGGTAATTCGGTCAGAGCATCAAAATGCGCCAGTCTCTGGATATGCGCCTCGTCTTGCTTGTGCTGGCTGATGTCACTGAAAATGGCGATATAGTGCGTCACATTGCCTTGGGCATCGAGCAATCGGCTGATGGAAAACCACCTCGGATACACGCTGCCGTCCTTGCGCCTATCCAGCAACTCACCCTGCCAGTGGCCTTGCGTGTTGATGGAATCCAAAATGGCTTGATAAAAATCCTGATCCTGATGACCGACATACAGAAAACGCGGGCTCTTGCCCACAGCTTCGGCCTCGCTGTAGCCGGTGATCACCGTGAAAGCATGGTTGACCATAATGATGTTACGGTTGGCGTCAGTAATCAGAAAGGCTTCGCCGCTCTGCTCGAACACCTGCGCCGCGAGCTTGGTATGCGCCTCGGCCTGCTTCCTTTCGGTAATATCCAGGCGCACACCCAACAAGCGTTTAGCCGCACCCTTTGCATCGCGCTCGACAACTTTTCCCAGAACATTGACCCAACGGTAGCTGCCGTCAGCGTGGCGTATGCGCACCTCGTACTGATAGGGCTCCTCGCTGCCCCGGAGAACGTCAGCAATTTTGTCGGCTACGTGTTGGCGGTCTTCCGGATGGATTCTTTCCAACCAGACGGCGCGATCAGATGCACCTGGCTCAATCTCATATCCCAGCATGGTGGAATACGTGGATGATGTGTAAAACTTATCATTAACAATATCCCAGTCCCAGGTACCAATCTGGGCGGCTTCCAATGTTACGCTCAGTCGCGCCTCGCTCTCCCTCACGGTTTCCTCCGCGAGCTTGCGCACTTCGATCTCGCGCTTCAATTCGGCGGTACGCGCCTCGACCTTGTGCTCAAGAGTGACATTGAGCGCGGCCAGCTCCACATTCAGGCGACGGGTGGTTTGATCGAGGTGGAAGCGGTGCAGCGCGTGATCAATCGAGTGCGTCAGTTGCGTCAGGTAACCATCACGCTTGACGATATAGTCGTAGGCACCCAGACGCAGGATAGCCACCGCCAAGGCTTCATCTCCCTTGCCGGTAATGACGATGAATGGCAGCTCAATTGCGCGACGTTGTGCCTCGCGAATGAATTCCAGTGCATCCATACCTGGCACGCGCAGATCAGTGAGGACTAGGTCGAATCCATGGTCGAACCCATGACCCGGTATCAGCAGCGCCAGTGCCTCGAGGCAACTGGTTACGATATGCAACTGTAGATGCGGTGCGGTGGTGGCAAAATGACCCATCGTCAACTCGGCATCCATCGGGTTCGGCTCGACGTAGAGAATCCGCTGAGCACGCTGCGCACTGTTGCCGTCCACCAGAGAGCGGCTGCGCTGGCGCGCCACCACCCGGCGCAGAATCCCGTGCAGCGTGGCAAGGTAACCATCGGATTTCAGCACATAGTCGGTGGCACCGGCGTGCATCACACGGGTCACCGTCTCGTCGTCTTTGGCACCGGTGATCATCACCACAGGCAGGGTGCGCCCCTCAGCGCGCAGCTTGGCCAGCACAGCCAACCCGTCCATGTCGGGCAAATGATAGTCGAGCAGCAGCAAATCGAATGATTGCTCTGCCAGTCGCGCCAGGCAACGCGCGCCGGTCTCGACAATTTCGAGATGGATATCGGTGGCTTCCCGCTCAAAATACG
>JANPNS010000339.1:0-4273 GCA_031427575.1 Gallionellaceae bacterium | reverse complement strand
CAGCTCGCTGTTCCCGTATTCCAGGGCGGCGCAGTGCAGTCGCGGGTACGCGAAGCACTGGCCAATCAGGAAAGGATACTGCAGAATCTGAACAACGCCCGGCGCAACAGCGCAATGCAAGTAAGCCAGCAATACCTCAACGTCAGCAGCGGCATTGCCCAGGTGAAGGCGTTGAAACAGGCAGTGGTATCCAGCCAGAGTCAACTGGATTCAACCATACTCGGACAGAAAGTAGGCGTGAGGACCGAAGTGGACGTACTGAACGCCCAGCAATCGTTTTATTCCGCACGGCGCGATCTGGCCCGGGCACATTACAGCCTGCTCATGTCAAAACTGAGACTGGAAGCAGAAGTAGGTGAACTGGATGAAGATGCCCTGATAGCGGTAAACGATATGCTGCGTTGAGGGGGATGGTGTCTCCCCGGCCAGACACGGGTAAAGTGGTAAGAAGAGTTTGGTAAGGTCTGATCAGGTCTCCCGTTCGCCCTGAGTAAATCTCCTGTTCGTCGTTCGCCCTGAGCTCGTCGAAGGGTCTAACCATGAGACTTATCAGATATGCCTTACTCATCCTCCCTAGCCCCATCCCCATTCTCTTTCTGCCAAACGATGGCAATGGCAGTTATCACCAGCAGCAAGTAGAGAGTCTGCCTAAAGAAAACCAGCGTCTCCACCAGTCCTGACACAAAAATAAAACACACCAAGGCTGCTCCCAAGATGGTTAGTCGGCATGCTCTTAGCGTTCGAAACCAACTCCACAAAAGGAAAGCATAAGCCAGCAGACCAAGCGCGCCGATCTGCATCCCGATCTCAATCCAGTCATTGTGATAATGGTAGGTTTTAAGCCAGCCGGGCAGATCCTTGTAGAGGCCGTCTTTGTAGGTCACAACTGTTTCGTCAAAATAGCGGCTAGGCATTCCGGTACCATGACCAAACCAGGGGCGCTGGGCAATGCCGTGCAGGCCCACGTCCCACATGGCAAGGCGATACCCCAGGCTGCTGTCATATTTTCCTTGCTGGGATAGTTCAATATCACTTTGGGCTGCAACCAGTCTTTTCTGAAAACTGTCGCTATGGTGCGCAAAAACCACAATAACGGCGACCGCCGCTGCCATGACACTAAGAAGTATTTTTATTCTTGTCTTGTAGTGCATGAAGATCAAAAGCACTAATGCAGCTAGTGTAGCCAAAAGAACACCCCTTGCACCCTGATTAAACTGCATAAACAGTAAAAAAAAGGCAAGAAGCCATAATAACAATTTAACTCTCTTACTGGTGTTTGTGTCAGTCAAGTAGAGTGCTAGTATGGCCCCGATCCCGAGCATTGCTGAGAAACCCGTCTGAGACATTACAAATGTTGGAATGCCCTGTTCTTTCAGAACAATCCAATGGTAAACGCCCGTAAGTAGAACGCCGAAATACCCTATAAGTGACCCACCGACCGCCCACTGTAACCGCTGTTTGTTTAGAAGGGATAAATAGGGAATAAAAACCAGGAAGATGGCATATCTTCTCCAGACCCTGAACCCTGATCCAGGGTCATCACTCCAGAGAATTCCCAGCAATAGTACAGCGCAAAAAATGAGTATTGCTAATACCAAAGGCTCTTTAATCGTCAGCACGAATCGGCGCAGACCATCATCCAGAATCCAGGCAAATGTGACCAGAAGGATGGCGGCGTTTAAACTCAGCCCCCTGTACCACAAAGCGATGCCGAAACAGAATAGCGCAAACTTTGCTAGCAGATCGCGCCATTCATGGACACTTCGCATCGGATTGCACAAACCAGCTAGTTTTTCATGCATCCAAGACTCTCCAGCCTGCGATCTTCCGGGCTATATCTCATACTGACCCATCCTGAATGTTTTATACTCACAGGGCACCAAGCGAATTTGTCTAAATGGGATGATACCCGAGTTCATCCGCAGGAACTGTAGGAGCGCCTTCAGGCGCGAAAGAATAGAAAGAATATCAAACGCGATTAACTACTTTTTTTATTAAATGCCCTCTCCCACTAACCTCTCAACCGCCCAAAAAATATGGAGCCTGCTCGCGCCCGCCGAACGACGTAATGCGGTGGTATTGCTGGGATTAATGTTGATCGGCATGGTGCTGGAGACACTCAGTATTGGGCTGGTAATTCCGGCGCTCGCACTGCTCACGCAGCAGGATTTGGTACACAACTATCCGGCGTTCCAACCGGTACTCCAGACACTAGGCAATCCCAGCCAGCAAACCCTCATCATCGGCGGCATGCTGGTGCTAGTCGGAGTGTATCTCATCAAAGGACTATTTCTGGCCTTCCTCGCCTGGCAGCAAACACGTTTTGCCTTCAGTGTGCAAGCGCAACTTTCACAGCGCCTGTTTACGGTCTATCTGCGCCAGCCTTATACGTTTCATTTGCAGCGCAACTCGGCACAGTTGATTCGCAATGTCATCAATGAGGTGGGCTTATTCACTATCAAGGGGATGCTGCCAGGCATGGTGTTGCTCACTGAATCGCTGGTATTACTTGGCCTGTGCAGCCTGCTGCTTATGGTTGAGCCACTGGGGGCGCTGATTGTGATGGGTGTGTTAGGCACAACCGCCTGGGGGTTCCATCACCTCACCCGCAGACGTATCTCACGCTGGGGCGAGGCGCGCCAACATCATGAGGGCTTGCGCATTCAACATCTGCAACAAGGACTGGGTGGCGCCAAGGATGTGAAACTGCTCGGACGCGAGACCGATTTTCTGGAGCAATACCGCCAGCACAATGTGCAGAGCGCACGGATGGGACAATTGCAAATCACCCTGCAGCAACTTCCACGCCTGTGGCTGGAGCTGCTTGCAGTGAGCGGCCTCGCCATACTGGTAATCAGCATGCTGGCGCAGGAGCGTGCATTGGAAGCGTTACTACCCACACTGGGTCTGTTCGCCGCAGCCGCCTTCCGTCTCATGCCCTCAGTTAATCGTGTGCTGGGCGCAGTGCAATCGCTGCGCTACAGCCTGCCGGTGATTGATGTCCTGCATACAGAACTCGCCCTCGCCACCCCGGAGATAGCAGATACTCACAGCCCCGTCACGCCCTTCCACGCGGAACTGGAGCTGAGCCAGGTCATTTATACCTATCCGGGTGCCGCCGAGTCCGCACTCAAAGATATTTCGCTGATTATCCAGCGCGGTGAATCGGTCGGCTTTATCGGTGCCAGTGGTGCGGGCAAGAGCACGCTGGTGGATATACTATTAGGTCTGCTCACCCCCAATTCAGGTGAGGTGCGAGTGGATGGCGAGAACATTCAGGCAAATTTGCGTAACTGGCAAGATCAGATCGGTTATGTGCCGCAATCGATTTTTCTGACCGACGACACCCTGCGACGCAATGTGGCTTTTGGCCTGGCAGAAGATCAGATAGACAACGGTGCAGTTACACGTGCGATCCAGGCCGCGCAACTGGAAGAGTTCGTGGCTAGCCTGCCTGGTGGATTGGAAACGCTCGTGGGTGAACGCGGTATTCGGCTCTCGGGCGGCCAGCGTCAGCGCATCGGCATCGCCCGAGCGCTCTACCACGACCCTGCCGTACTGGTACTGGATGAAGCCACCAGTGCACTTGACATCGCCACCGAAGACGGCGTAATGCAGGCGGTGACGGCGCTACAGGGTAGCAAGACCATCATCATCGTCGCTCACCGCCTGTCCACTGTGGCGCACTGCGACCGGCTCTATCGGCTGGAACATGGCAAGATAATAGCGGAAGGCGCGTCGACAAAAGTACTCTCGACCAACAAGACCGCCTTATCATCACGCACAAAATGATTTAAATGGGAAATACTATGCTCACTAACGCATCCATCCTCATCACCGGCGGCACCGGCTCTTTTGGCAACACCTTTGTGCCGATGACTCTCGCCAAATACAACCCCAGGCGTCTCGTCATTTATTCCCGCGACGAGATGAAACAGTGGGAAATGGCTCAGAGATTTGAACATGACTCACGGGTGCGATTCTTCATCGGTGACGTGCGCGACAAAGATCGACTGGCTCGCTCCCTTGATGGAATTGACTATGTGGTTCACGCAGCGGCAACCAAAATCGTACCAACGGCTGAGTACAACCCATTTGAGTGCGTCAAGACTAATATCAACGGTGCAATGAATTTGATTGATGTTTGTATCGATCGCGGCATCAAGCGAGTCGTAGCGCTGTCAACGGACAAGGCAAGCAACCCGATTAATCTCGACGGCGCAACCAAGCTGGCCTCGGACAAGCTGTTCATAGCGGGCAATGCCTATGCGGG